>NZ_JBIUWQ010000004.1:107126-192000 GCF_044743525.1 Pseudomonas sp. NPDC087598
GTCGATACTGTTGCTGATCCTGGGGCTCTTCATCCTGCTGCTCAAGCAGTGGAGCGAAAACCGTATCAACCGCCTGCGCGCCAGCGCCGCGGAGGAATAATTCATGTCGATCGAAGTGCGTAACGTCAGCAAGAATTTCAACGCGTTCAAGGCGCTGGACAACATCAGCCTGGACATTCACAGCGGTGAGCTGGTGGCGCTGCTCGGCCCGTCCGGCTGCGGCAAAACCACCTTGCTGCGCATTATTGCCGGTCTGGAAACCCCGGATCAGGGCAACATCGTTTTTCACGGCGAAGACGTCTCCGGCCACGACGTGCGTGATCGCAACGTCGGTTTCGTGTTCCAGCACTACGCCTTGTTCCGCCATATGACGGTGTTCGATAACGTCGCGTTCGGCCTGCGCATGAAACCGAAAAACCAGCGCCCGAGCGAAAGCCAGATCGCGGTCAAGGTGCATGAGCTGCTGAATATGGTGCAACTGGACTGGTTGTCGGACCGTTACCCGGAGCAGCTTTCCGGTGGTCAGCGCCAGCGCATCGCTCTGGCCCGAGCCCTGGCGGTCGAGCCGAAAGTGCTGCTGCTCGACGAACCGTTCGGCGCCCTCGATGCCAAGGTGCGCAAAGAGCTGCGCCGCTGGCTCGCTCGTCTGCACGAAGACATCAACCTGACGTCGGTATTCGTGACCCACGACCAGGAAGAAGCGATGGAAGTCGCTGACCGTATCGTCGTGATGAACAAGGGCGTGATCGAGCAGATCGGCTCACCGGGCGATGTCTACGAAAACCCGGCCAGCGATTTCGTTTATCACTTCCTCGGCGATTCCAACCGCCTGTTGCTGAGTGACGACAACCACGTGCTGTTCCGTCCGCACGAAGTGTCGCTGTCCAGGCATGAGCTGGAAGATCACCACGCCGCTGAAGTACGTGATATCCGCCCTCTGGGCGCGACCACGCGGGTGACGTTGAAGGTGGAAGGGCAGACGGATCTGATCGAAGCGGAAGTGGTGAAAGACCACGATAGCCTGATCGGTCTGGCCAAGGGTGAGACCCTGTTCTTCAAACCAAAGGTCTGGCAGAAAGTCGCCAACCTCTAAAACGCAAAAGCTCCCTGTAGGAGCTGTCGAGTGAAACGAGGCTGCGATCTTTTGATCTTAAGAATCCAGATCAAAAGATCGCAGCGTGCCGCAGCTCCTACAGTTGTGTTGTGTGGCTATTGGGCTTAACTCGATTTGGTCTAACTGTCCCACCAACCGTGACGCGTTCCTTGCCTAATCTCCAGGCTGTGCCAGGAGGCGCAGTGAAGAGTCCATGACGGACCGGCGTATCTCCTGGACCCTGATGCCAAGGAGATAACGATGAGAACGGAAGTCCACCGGCCCGCGCCGTGGCTCGGTTGCGCGCTGTTCGGCGCAATGCTCAGCCCACTGGCCAACGCCGACCCCACGCTGTCAACGCAAATACCTTTCGATGTCACGGCGACCCCGCCATTTTCCCTGACCAGCCTGCAACAGAACTTCGATGAAATGTCGTGGCAGACGTTTATCGCCTTGAACTGGCCGGCGCTGGACAACGGCAATCCGAACACCGGCACGCCGATCGGCCAACAGGACGGCGCCACGGTTTGGGAAAGCTGGAAAGAGAGCTATCAGATCTTCCTCGCCCAAGGCCAAACGCCTAATCCCTGGAACGCGCCAGCGACTATTCCGAAAGCCTGCGAGGGCCTCGGTTCCGGGCGTTTGCTGCAACAGATGGGCAAGGTGCCGGATGTGCTCGATGAGTTTATCCAGCCGTTTCAGAGTGGGCCGCTGGTGGATCAGAGCGGGGTTTATACGCGCAACGAAATCGTCGTCAACCAGCCGATGTTCAACGACATCGTCAACAACAGTCTGTACAGCGTTCAGGGCCAGCAGGCGTTTTTTGCGGCGGATCCGAAAAACACGGTGGCGTTCAGTTGCGGCAACAACGACACCAGCCAGGTCGGTTCACTGATGGTCAAGGCGTCGTGGAAAGTCCTCGACGGCAATGACCGACGAGAGAAATTCCACACCGTCGATGCGCTGGTCTACACGCCGGGCAACAGCGACCCGAGCAAAGGTCCGGTGGTACCAGAGTCGTGCAAGGCCGAACCGGTCGGGCTGGTGGGGCTGCACATCGTGCACAAGACCAGCAGTGCGCCGCAGTGGGTCTGGTCGACCTTCGAACACGTCGACAACGTGCCGGAACAGTCCACACCCGTGGCCGAGCGCAAAGGCCCGTATCTGTTCTACAACGCCAACAGTCAGGCTGAAATCAACCAGCCACCGCCGCGTCCGTGGAACCCGGCAGTCAAGGCAACGCCGTCGCAGATCGTGCGCGAAGCGTCGTTGACCCCGGCCACCAAAACCCTCAACAGCACCTATCAGACGCTGTTGCGAACGGTGAACCCGAACAGCGTGTGGGCCAACTATCAATTGATCAGCACGCAATGGCCGACACTGACGCCGCAGCCACCGTGCCAGATCTCGAAAACCGAACCTTTGGGGCGCCCGGCGCCTGCGTTCCTCGCCAACACCACGCTGGAAACCTACATCCAGGGCACCGTGCCGCAAGCGTCCTCCAGTTGCATCGCTTGCCACGGTAACGCCGCTACCCATGTCACCGAGTCGCCGCGCACCAGTTTCGCGGACTTCACCTACCTGCTCGAACGCGCACAATCGACTGGCGCGACAAGGAGTCAGCCATGAGCACCGATCTGGACAATTTCGCCGGTCTGTCTTCGGCCCTGACCGGCATTCCGCTAACGTTCATCGCACCCTCTGTCGATCCGATCGACCTGCCGACGCAGTTCCTGACGTTCATCGGGCCACGCATCACTTCCCCGGTATTGCAGGCGTTACTGACCCAATACGCGACCTTGCTGGCGGATAAAGTGCCGCCGGATCAGATCGCCCAAGCGGTGTTGATGAACGGCACGCAACCGGCCACCACGCAAACGGCGCAAGCCGCTCGATCGATCATGAAGCTCTGGCTGCTCGGCGTCTGGTATCAGCCGTACACCGTCGGCAACAACAAGGCGGGGGATCAGATGGTTGTCTCCGATCAGGCCTACACCCAGAGCTGGGCATGGAAAATTGCCCAGGCGCACCCCATGGGCTACAGCGAATTTTTCTTTGGTTACTGGAACGAAGTGCCGCCCAGCCTTGAAGACTTCACCGGTGTGCCCGCGAGTGGACAACAAGGAGCGTCGTCATGAGTACCGAACAAGCAGATGTGGTGATCGTCGGCGCCGGTCTGGCCGGTAGCATCATCGCCTATCAGTTGGGGCTGGCCGGGGTGAAAGTATTGGTGCTGGAGTCCGGGCCGGAGATTCCGGCCAACCGTAATCAGTACCTTGAACGTTTTTACACCGCGACCTTGAAGACCCCGGAATCGCCGTATCCACCGGTCAGCACGCTGGACACTCCGCGCAATCCGGCCGAGCAGAATGCGCCGCGCGCGACCATCGCCGATTTGATCCTTGGCTGGGAAAATCCTGAAATCAGCTACCTGGTGCAAAAGGGCCCACTGGCCTTTACCAGCACATATGAACGGGTTGGCGGCGGCACCACCTGGCACTGGGTCGCGACCTGCCTGCGTATGGTGCCCAACGACTTTCGCCTGAAATCGCTGTACGGCGTCGGTGTCGACTGGCCGATCAGCTACAACGATCTGCAAAGTGCTTACTGTCGTGCCGAAGCGGAAATTGGCGTGGCCGCGAATGTGGCGGATCAGGCGTATCTGGGCATGACCTTCCCGGATAACTACCAATTCCCGATGACCAGCATTCCGTTGTCACTGGTCGATGGCAGTTTTGTTGCTGCGGTTCAGGGTCAGTCGTTCGACGGCTTGCCACTGGTGGTCAGCCCGACACCGGCAGGGCGTAATTCGCAACCCTACGCGGGCCGTCGCGTGTGTGCCGGCAACACCAATTGCACACCGATTTGCCCGATCCAGGCCAAGTACGATGCCACTGTGACCATGAACAACGCGCTGAACACCGGCAATGTGCGTGTGCTCTACAAAACCGTGGCAAGCAAAGTCACGGTGGCGGCGGACAAGTCCATCAGCGGCATCGAGTTCATCCAGTATCAGCTCGGCGATGGCCCGCCGACCGGCACCGGCGTTGCGGTCGGCCAGCGTTATGTCATCGCGGCCCATGCCATCGAGACGCCGAAATTGCTGCTCAATTCCACCAGCCCCGCGTGGCCCAAAGGCGTGGCCAACAGCAGCGGTCAGGTCGGACGCAGCCTGGCGGACCATCCGATCTATCTGGCCTGGGGCCTGATGCCGGAAGGCAAAGCGGTATTTCCCTATCGCGGACCGGTTTCAACGGCCGGCATTGAAAGCCTGCGCGACGGTGCCTTTCGCAGTCAGCGTGCGGCATGGCGGATCGAGATTGGCAACGAAGGCTTCAACTGGCCGGTGGGCGACCCCTACGTGACCGTCGCTGACCTGATCGATGGCGCCAACAACAGCGCCACCAATCCACTGCCACCCGCCAAAGGCCCGCAGCAAGTGTTGTACGGAACGGCACTGGTGCAGAAACTCAACGACTTGCTGACTCGTCAGTTCCGCATCGGTTTTCTGGTGGAACAGGTCGAGGACGATCCGGATAACGCCAATTGCTACATCGTGCCGTCAACGCAGTACAAGGATCGCTTGGGCATTCCCCGCCCGGAAATTCACTACGACTTGTCCGACTACACCAAGGAGGGCTTCCGGCAGGCGAAGATCCTCGCCACCCACATCATCACCGAGCTGCTCGGTGCCACCGAGTTGACCAAGCCGTTACCGCCGGGGAAATTCAATTACAAAGGCGTGGATTACAGCTTCCAGGGCGCCGGCCATCTGATGGGCACTTACCGCATGGGCGATGACCCACTGAAATCGGTGGTCGACAAGGATCAGCGCAGTTGGGACCACAAAAACCTGTTCCTGGTCGGCGACGGCGTGTTCCCCAGCACCGGCACTTCCAACCCGAGCCTGACCATCGCGGCGTTGTCGATTCAGGCCGGTGACACCTTGGCCAATGATCTGAAAACCGCCACGGTGCAGGTTAAAGCCAATCAGCCCTGGCAGGGCACGGGCGTGCAGATCAACGGGCCGAGTCCGCGCCTGGTGCGTTATCTCAGTGGGCGCTGGTTCGCCAGCCCGGCGGGCGGCATGGTTGACGGTAACGGCAGCGCGGGCCTGATCGCCAAGCCCGGCTACACCTTGCCGGGCGCCAACGAAGGGGCGTTGATCGGGCGGATCAGCAGTACCGGGGCGCCGTTTCTGATTGGCGATCTGGCGCAGACTCCTGCGGGGCAGCAAGGCGAATTGCAGCTGTGTATCAACGACGATCTGGAGGGCCGATATGGCGTCGGACTCGCCGACAATCAGGGCGCGCTGACGGTGCAGGTGACGTTCGGCGCATTGTGAAACAGGCCACGCGAGGTGCGCAGTCGCGCACCTCGCGTGGTTCTTCAGTGGGCAGTTTTGTGTTCGCGCAGGGTTACCGGGCCGGAGCGCAGTTCAATCTCGTGCTTCAACTCCTGGCGCAGACCGAGCATGAACGCCACTTCCGCCACGACAAACAGCGGCCCGACGATCAAACCGCTGAGATCATCGACAAACGCCGGTTTGCGCCCCTCGTAGTGATGCCCGACAAACTGGATCACCCAACCGATTACAAACATCGCCAGGCCGCTGCTCAGCCAGACCAGGGTGCTCTGCTGGGCCAGGACATGCCCGGCCCAGACCGAAAATCCCATCAGCACGGTCATCAGCACCCCAAGCTTCACTTCCAGGCGCAGGTAAAACCACGCCGAGGCCAGCGCCAGTATCACGGCAGGGGATATCCACAATCCGCCCAACGACCATTCCGGCCGCGACAACAGAACCGCGACCGCCACCACAATCAGTGGAATGCCGATAAAGTGGCTGGCGATGTTGCGCGGGTCGCGGTGGTAGGCCGCATATTGACTCAGATGATCGACGAGGCTTTTCATTGTTGTTCCTCCTGTAGGGTGATCGCAGCATGCCCCGGGTTCAGCGTTCGCTCTGTCAGGCAGGCGACAATTAGGAGTGTTCATGGATAAGCGTTCACGGCTGCTGACCGGCCAGTGGTTCAGTCATTTGCCTGCGTCCTTTCAGGATAGTCTGCTGGCGGCAGCCCGGGAGCGGCGGCTGACGGCGGGGCAGCGCCTTTTTCAGCGTGGCGATCCGCCGTGCGGTCTGTACGCGGTGCTCGATGGCGCCGTGCGTATCGGCGCGGTGAGCGAGCAGGGCAAGGAAGCACTGCTGAGCCTGGTCGAGGCGCCGCACTGGTTTGGCGAAATCTGCCTGTTCGACGGCCAGCCGCGCACCCATGACGCCTATGCGGTGGGGCCGTGCACGCTACTGAATATCCCGCAAGCAACGCTGCTGAAATTGCTCGACGAGCATCCGCTGTATTGGCGGCATCTGGCACTGTTGATGAGCCACAAGCTGCGCCTGACGTTTATCAATCTCGAACAACTGAGCCTGCTGCCAGCCCCGGCGCGCCTGGCCCATCGCTTGCTGATGATCGCCGAAGGCTACGGCGAACTCGATCCGCCCCGCCGGGTGCTGCAACTGCCGCAGGAGCAGCTGGCGTCGATGCTGTCGCTGTCGCGGCAGACCACCAACCAGATTCTCAAGGACTTGCAGGGGCAAGGGATTATCGGCCTCGGGTATGGCGAGATCGAGATCCTCGACGCCACGCGATTGCGTGCCCTGGCCACAATCTAAAAGCTCACAAAGAAAAAATACCCATTCCAGACACCACGAACTTGTGGGAGCTGGCTTGCCAGCGATTGCTGAGCATCAGCCGAAATCAATGTCTGCTGAACGGACGCCATCGCTGGCAAGCCAGGCTCCCACAGGGTTTTCGGCCCTCCATGACATCTGAGGCAAATCACAGAACCTGTAGGAGTGAGCCTGCTCGCGATAGCAATCTGTCGGTCAGGCAATGGGTGACTGATACACCGCTATCTCGAGCAGGCTCACTCCTACAGAGGCTTTGTGTGGGGATCAGGAGCCGCGATAGGTCGAGAAACCGTACGGGCTGAGCAGCAGCGGGATGTGGTAATGCTGATCGGTCTGCTTGACCTCGAATATCACCGGGATCTCCGGGAAGAACGTGTCGTGCTTGATCTTCTTGAAATACTCGCCGGTCTTGAAAACCACCCGATATTCGCCCGCCTCAAAAGGCTGTTTGGCCGGAAACAGTTCGGCGATGCGTCCTTGTTCATTGGTGGTGCCTTGGGCCAACGGCTGCCAGTTCTGGCCGACATGCTTTTCCAGGGTTACGTCGATGCCCGGCGAGGGCAGGCCGTTTTCCAGGTTGAGCACGTGCACGCTCAACGGGTTACCGGCAGCAAAGGCCAGACTTGAGCAAGCGCTCAGGCCGAGCGCGGCGAGGGTCATGCGCAATGGGGTCATGATGAGTCTCCTTATTGGGAACGGGTGATGGCCAGACCGGTTTTCTCGGCAGCCTTGATCGCACAGTTTTCGTCTTGCTCACCGCCGCCGGAACCGGCCACGCCCATGGCGCCGACCAACTCGTTGGCGGCGAACAGCGGGATGCCGCCACCGAGCAACAACAACTCGTCGAGGGTGTTGAGGTTGGCGGTTTCCGGGTTGCTGCGGGCGCGCTCGGCGAACAATCGGGTTGCAGTCTTCGTCGACAACGCGGTGTAGGCCTTGCGTTGACTGGCGACGGTGTTGTGCGGGCCGACACCATCGCCACGCAACGTGACGAGCAGGTTGCCGCCCCGGTCGAGCACCGACACGGTGCCGGTGCAGTTGCTCATTGCCGTGTCGGCCAACAGCCGGGCGGTTTTCAGATCGAGGTCAGCGTGCCGTGGTAGTTCAGGTGCCGCGAAAGCACTGGCGCTGAGGCCGATGGCCAGGCTGGCGAGAAGATATTTGACGGTCATGGACAGGCTCCGAAAGCGAAGGACGCCACCTTAGCGGCGCGACTTCGTCAGAACCTCGTCAGTCGGATTACAAGTTTGTAATGGGCAACGTCGCCGAAGGCGCCTAGCCTGTGTGCCTGATCAATCGAGGTGTGCCATGCGTTTGCTGGTCGTAGAAGATGAAGCCAAAACCGCGAATTTCCTCGCCAAGGGCCTGGGCGAGTCCGGATTCGCTGTCGACGTGGCGGTCAACGGCCTCGATGGGCGCTATTTCATTGAGCAGCAGGAATACGACCTGATCATCCTCGATGTGATGCTGCCGGGGCTCAATGGCTGGCAACTGCTGCAATTGATCCGCCAGCGCGGTGCCACGCCGGTTTTGTTCCTGACCGCCAAGGATGCCATCGAAGACCGCGTGCGCGGCCTCGAACTGGGTGCCGACGACTATTTGCTCAAACCTTTCGCCTTCGCCGAACTGCTCGCGCGGGTGCGCACGTTATTGCGACGCGGGCCGATGCGCGAGGCTGAGTCATACAGCATTGCCGATCTGGAAATCGATGTGCTGCGCCGCCGCGTCAGTCGTGGCGGCCAGCGTATTTCGCTGACCAACAAAGAGTTCGCCCTGTTGCATCTGCTCGCCAGTCGTCAGGGCGAAGTGTTGTCGCGCACGCTGATTGCCTCGCAGGTGTGGAACCTGAATTTCGACAGTGACACCAATATGGTCGAAGTCGCGGTGCGCCGCTTGCGCTCGAAGGTCGATGATCCGTACATGCCAAAACTGATCCACACCGTTCGCGGCGTCGGCTATCAACTGGAAGCGCCGGACGATGCGCTCTAGGTCGATCGCCTGGCGCCTGGCGCTGGCGTTTGCATTGGTCTGTGCCTTGGTCTTGAGCGCGATTGGCGTGTTCCTGTACCGCTCGCTCGCCGCCGAAATCGCTTATCGCGACGACATGGCCCTGCTCGGGCGACTGGAGCAGGTGCGCGCCTTGCTCGCCGACAGCGACAGCCTTGATGCGTTGCAGGCGCGGCCACGGCTGTACCAGAACATGCTCGGCAACCTCGACAGCCTGCTGCTGGTGCGCCGGGCTGACGGTTCAAGTGTGATCGGCATCAACCCGCGCCAGCGCGACTTGCCGACCCTGAAGGCGATCCCGCGTGAACAAACTCCTCAGCGCCGCGATGTGCTGACCTGGCAAGCGGCGGACGGCGCGGAACTGGCTTTGTTGTCCGGTGAAGCGCAGGGGCCGAACGGCGAACCGCTGACTGTAATCGCCGGCAAAGTGTTGAGCGAGCGCGAGCAGATGCTCGGCAGTTATCGCCTGCGCTTGTACCTCTCGGTCGGACTCGGCGCGGTATTGGCATTTGCGCTGGGGCTGGTGTTGCTGCGCCGTGGTTTGCAACCGCTGCGGCAATTGAGCGAAGCCGTGCGCGGCATCGACCTGCGCAGCCTCGATCAGCGTTTGCCCGCCGCCGGCACGCCCGCCGAACTGCTCGAACCGGTGCAAGCGCTCAACGGCATGCTGGCGCGTCTGGACGACAGTGTGCAGCGGCTGTCGCAGTTCTCCGCCGACCTTGCCCATGAAATCCGCACGCCGCTGCACACCTTGCTTGCCAGCAACGGCCAGGCGCTGAACCACCCGCGCAGCACGGCTGAATATCAGGAAGTCCTGGCCTCGAACATGGAAGAGTTCGAGCGGCTCAAGCGCATGGCGGAAAACCTGATGTTCCTCGCCCGCGCCGAGCAGGCCGAGCGAGCGCTCAACCTGCAAACGCTGGATCTGCAAAGCGTCGGCAGCGAACTGTGCGATTACTTCGAGGCCCTGGCCGACGACCGCGACCTGCGCCTGGAAAACCATCTGCACGGCGAACTCCACGCCGATCAGCAACTGCTGCAACGCGCCCTCGGCAACTTGCTGGCCAACGCCGTGCGGCATGCTGACCCCGGCACCTCGATCAGCCTGCGCCGGCGCGAAGAAGCGGGCTTGTGCTGGTTGCAGATTCACAACCATGGCCCGGCCATCGCACCCGAGCATCTGGGCAAACTGTTCGACCGCTTCTACCGCGTCGATCCGGCCCGCGCTGAACCCGGGGATTCCGGAGGATTGGGGCTGGCGATCGTGCAGTCGATCATGCAATTGCATGGTGGGCAGGTGCGGGTGAGCAGTGATGCTTTCGGCACAGTTTTTGAGTTGGGCTTCTCGGTGAACTGACTACCGCCATCGCGAGCAGGCTCACTCCTACAATTGGAATGCATTCTCCTGTAGGAGTGAGCCTGCTCGCGATGACGTCAGATCAGAAAAATCTGATTCTGGATCAGCGCAACTGATCGCGAAACTGCCCCGGCGTCATCCCCGTCCAGCGCTTGAACGCCCGGCTAAAGCTGCTGGTATCAGCAAACCCCAGCAGATAACTGACCTCACTCAACGAACACTGCGGATCACGCAGGTGCAGCAGTGCGAGGTTCTCGCGGCTTTCGTTGAGCAGCGTGTCGAAGCGACAACCTTCATCCGCCAGATGCCGTTGCAGACTGCGCAGGCTCAGGTGCAAAGCCTGGGCGATGCGCTCGGCACTCGGCTCACCTTCCGGCAGTTGTTCTTCGATGGCGTCGCGCACCTTGCGTTCCCAGGTCAGCGGTTTGAGCTGAGCCATGGTGCGCTTGAGCACCGCTTCGTTGTGTTCGGCCAACTCAGGGTTGGCGTCGTCGAGGTGGCTGTCGAAGTCGGCGAGGGCGAATTCCAGGCGATCTTCGGCGGCGGCGAAATGCACGGGGGCGCGGAAGACTTTGTGCCATTGGTGTGCGTCGCTCGGTTCCGGGCGGCGCAGGTAAACCGCCAGCGGCGCGTAATCGCGGCCGAGGCGATTGCGGCAGGTGCGCACGTAGATCGCGGCGAAGGCGTCGATGGCTTCGAAGGCGGGAGCGGGATTGCCTGACGGAATTTTCAGACGGAACAGATAGCGGTCATCGCCGCGACTCAGGTCCAGTTCTAGGGCATCGCTGACGACCGGGTGATAACGCACTATGCGTTCGAATACTTCGCGCAGGCTGCCGCTGGCTACCAAGGCATAACCGAGCGCGTGAAACGTGGTCGGGCTGACAAATCGCGATACCCGCAGACCAATGGCTGGGTCACCGCTGGACTGCACCGCAAGCTCCCACAGGCGGGTGGTGCCGGACAGCGGATAGCGTGCGTTGGGATCGTCCATCAAGTTCGGGTCGAGCCCGGCCTGTTGGCACAGGTCAGTACTGTCCAGCCCCAGCGCATCGAGTTGCTTGCGCAAGGCACGGGTCCAGCTGGCGAGGGAGGTCGGTTCCTTCATGCTGATTGGCGCTTCCGGTCAACAGGTTGGCGTTCTCGGCTACCGCGATTCGAACCCTTGCAGGGCAGGATGCGAACATCAATACCCAGAGGATGGAAGCATGGACCGTACTTCTGCAAGTCCCCAGCGACACAATGCCGCCCAGCGATCAGCACATATTCGCGAAGTGGTGCTGGCCAAAGGTGTCGAACTGCGTGAACGCTTTCCGATACTCAAGCATCAGGACGCGCTTGGCGCGGGGATTCTGGCGTTTGCCCTGGCCGGGATGATCGGTTCAGCGGCGCTGTACATCACTGGCCACATGGCCTGGTGGGTGTGCCTGCTGCTCAATGCGTTTTTTGCCTCGCTCACCCATGAGCTGGAGCACGACCTGATCCACAGCATGTATTTCCGCAAGCAGCGTGTGCCGCACAACCTGATGATGGGCCTGGTCTGGCTGGCGCGGCCGAGCACGATCAATCCGTGGATCCGCCGCCATCTGCACCTCAATCATCACAAGGTCTCAGGCACCGAGACCGACATGGAAGAGCGCGCCATCACCAACGGCGAGCCGTGGGGTTTTGCGCGGCTGCTGATGGTCGGCGATAACGTGATGTCGGCGTTCATCCGCATGCTGCGAGCGAAAACCTGGGCGCACAAGTTCAGCATCATCAAACGCACGCTCAAGGTCTACGCGCCGCTGGCGCTGGTGCATTGGGGCGCCTGGTATGTGTTTCTCGGTTTCCATGCAGCGAACGGCATCGCGTACTTGCTGGGGACACCGATTGAATGGTCGGCGACCACGTTGTCGGTGATGCAGGTGATCGATATCGCCGCCGTGGTGATCATCGGCCCGAACGTGTTGCGCACGTTTTGCCTGCACTTCATCAGTTCGAACATGCATTACTACGGGGATGTCGAGTTGGGCAATGTCCTGCAGCAATGCCAGGTGTTGAACCCTTGGTGGTTGTGGCCGTTGCAGGCGTTCTGCTTCAACTTTGGCAGCAGCCACGGGATTCATCATTTTGTGGTGAAGGAGCCGTTTTACATCCGCCAGCTGACCGTGCCGGTGGCGCACAAGGTGATGCGTGAGATGGGCGTGCGGTTTAATGATTTCGGCACGTTTGGGCGGGCGAACCGGTTTGTTCGCAAAGATGCGGTTGCGCAGGAAGAGGTGCGTACGGTTCAGGCATAACGGATGACTGCAAAGGCCTCTTCGCGAGCAGGCTCGCTCCCACATTTGGAATGCAGTTACCTGTGGGAGCGAGCCTGCTCGCGAATACGGTCTGTCAGGCAATCTCAATCCGGCTGAAACGGCGAAGCACTCAAAATCACCCCGGTCTCCTCGACATACTGCTGCCAATGCCCGATCAGCGTGCTCAGCTTGTCCGGGTGACTCAACGCCAGATCATGAATCTCCCCCGGATCACTGGCCAGATCATAAAGCTGCCACGTCGCCGGCCCGACCGGCCCGGGGATCCACACCGCTTTCCACGAGCCTTGGCGGATCGCCCGGCGCCCGAACAATTCCCAGCCCGTCACGGTGTGCTCGTCATGTACTTGCGCCGTCTCGCCGGACAAAAAGCCCAGCCATGATTTACCACGCAGTGGCGCCACCGGTTTGCCGTGCCAGTGCTTGCCCGGATGACGCACGCCGGCCAGATCAAGAATGGTCGGGGTGATGTCCATCACCGTGCCGAAACCATGACTGATCTGCCCTTTGAACGAGAGTTGCGGATAGTGCAGCAGTGCCGGCACACGAATCCCGCCCTCGGTGGTGAAGGCCTTGAACAGTCGCGATGGCGCAGTCGCCACCTGCGCCCAGTTCGGTCCGTACCAGACGTAGGAGTTGGCCCGACCAATATTGTCGAGGCTGTTGTCGTAATGCTGGCTGAGATACGCCACCAGCTCCGGGCCGAATTTCGGGAACGCCTCGAGCAGCGCGCCCTCGGCACCGTTGTCGGACATGAACAGGATGAAGGTGTTATCGAGTTGGCCTTGCTGGCGCAGGTAATCGACGACCCGGCCGATGTTCCAGTCTATGCGTTCGACCATCGCCGCGTAGACCTCCATCGCCCGCGCGGAAATCTGTTTCTGCTCAGTGCTCAGCGCATCCCATTGCGCGGTCAGCTGGATCAGCGGATGCGGCTCGACGTCCGCTTCGATCAATCCCAGTGCCTTGAGTTTTTCCAGGCGTTCGAGGCGCAAGACTTCTGGGCCCGCATCGTAGCGGCCACGGTATTTTTCGACGATGTCGGCCGGTGCCTGCAACGGCCAGTGCGGTGCGGAAAACGGCAGATAAGCGAAGAACGGCCGGGTCTGGTCACGCTCCTTGAGGTATTGCAGCAGCTTGTCGCCGAAGGCGTCGGAGGAATAGAAATCCTTGGGCAATTCGTCGATGAACGTGTCGTCTTCGATGTACAGCGCCGGTGTGGATTTCAGCAGACCGGGGGTTTGCTCATCGTAAGTCGGCTCGAAGCCGTAATGGTTGGCCGCGCCTGGCAGCAGCGAAAACGAGCGCTCGAAACCCCGTGCATGGGGCGCCAGTTCGGCGGTCAGACCGAGGTGCCATTTGCCGCTCATCAACGTTTGATATCCGGCCTCGCGCAGCAGCTCGGGGAGAGCAACGACGCGGTCATTCAGATAACCCTCGTAACCCGGTTTGCCGATCAGCTCCGGCGTCAGCGTTTCGGCCATGGTGCCGATGCCGGCAATGTGATGATCGGTGCCGGTCAGCAGCATCGAGCGGGTCGGCGAGCACGTCGGCGCGGTGTGAAAGTCGGTCAGGCGCAGGCCATTGCTGGCCAGTGCATCAAGGTGTGGTGTGGCGATTTCGCCGCCGAAGGCGCCGATGTCGGAGAAACCGAGATCGTCGGCCAGAATCACCAGAAAGTTGGGGCGTTGCGGCATCGAAAACTCCTCTCAGCAGGCAATGAACGTCAGCGGCAGATCGCGGATCTGCACTGGCACGCTTGGTTGGTAATGGTCGTCACTGGTCAGTTCGTGCAGCAGCTCTTCACGCAACTGATGGAAGTCGAAACTGCTGCGTTGGCGTGGATGCGGCAGAGCAATGTCGACCACTTGCTTGATGCGCCCCGGACGCGGCTCCATGACCACAACGCGGTCGGCCAGAAAAATCGCTTCTTCGACATCGTGGGTGACGAGGATCGTGGTGATTTTTGCCCGGGCGCGGATCGCTAACAGCTCGTCCTGCATCTGCTGACGGGTCAGTGCATCGAGTGCACCGAAAGGCTCATCGAGCAGCAGAATCCGTGGGCTGGCGACCAGGCCGCGAGCGATTGCCACGCGTTGCGCCATGCCGCCGGAGAGCTGGTGTGGATAGGCGCGGGTGAAGTCGCGCAGGCCAACCAGATCGATGAAGTCGTTGATGCGTTGCTGTTTTTCAGCGGCGCTTAGCGGCTCATTGACCAGGCCGAGTCCGATGTTGTCGGCGACGGTCAGCCAGGGAAACAAGCGGTGCTCCTGAAAGACGATGCCCCGCTCGCCACTAATGCCGCTGACGGCTTTGCCATCCACGCTGATCTGCCCGCGAAACTGCGTATCGAGGCCCACCAGCAAGCGCAGCAATGTCGATTTGCCGCAGCCGCTGGAGCCGACAATGGCGACGAATTCGCCCTCGGCGATGTCCAGGTTGAATTCGCGAATCGCCTCCAGTTCGAAACCGTCGACGTCGAAGGATTTGCCTACGTGGTTGAAGCTGACAATCGGTGCGTTCATGCGTGTCTCCAGCGGGTGGCGCGAATTTCCAGGCGTTGGCCAATGAGGTTGAGCAGGGCGCCGGTCAGGCCGACGAGGAGCATGCCGGCCATGATCAGGTCCATGCGTAGCAGTTGTTGCGCGCCGATCATCTGGCTGCCGATGCCGCCGTTGGACGGCATGAAATACTCGGCGCCGATGGTGCCGAGCCAGGCGTAGATCAGGCTCAGCCTGAGCCCGGCGAAAATCCCCGGCGCGGCGCCTGGCAATACCAATCGACGCAGGCGCTGACCGAGACTCAGGCGCAGCACTTGCGCGGCTTCGTTGAGTTGCGGCGAGAGGTTGGCGACGCTGCGTTGGGTGGCGATGAACAACGGAAAGAATGCAGCAAGGGCAACGAACACCCACTTCGACAATTCGCCCAGACCGAACCATGCGGTGAGCAATGGCACCCAAGCGAAAATCGCGATCTGCCGGACAGCGGCAAGCGTTGGGCCGAGCAAGCGTTCGCTGGTACGCGACAATCCCAACAGCAGGCCCAGGGCGAAACCGAGTCCGCCGCCCAGCAGCAAACCGCCAAGCGTGCGTCCGAGACTCAGGGCCATGCCGGTGATCAGCGTTCCGTCGAGCAGGCCGTCCCACGTCGTATTCAGCACGGCCAACGGACTTACCAGAATATTCGCGTCGACCCATTGCTGATCATTCGCCACTTGCCACAGCCCCAACAAGCCCAGCGGCAGCAGCCACGGTTGCAGCCGCTGCCAGCCTTCATAGCGCGGGCCACGGCGGATTTCCGCAGTGGCCGGGTGCGGCCAGTGCACCAGTTTTTTGTCCAGCAGACCGATGCCGCGATCCATCGCCACGCCGATCAGACCAATGACCACAATGCACACGAAAACGATGTCGAGCATGAACAGTTGCCGTGCCCAGACCATCAGGTAACCGATGCCTTCGCTGGAGGCGAGCAATTCGACGGCAAGCAGCGACGTCCAGCCGGCAGCCAAAGCCAGACGCACACCCGCCATGAATGCGGGGAGGGCGGCAGGCAACACCAGCCGGCGAATCAACAAGAGTGGTGGCAGGCGCAACACCGCAGCGGCTTCGCGTAACTTCGGTTGCGCATCGCGCACGCCAACCAGCGTGTGCAGGGTCACCGGGACGACGATGGCTTTGATCAGCACCACCAGTTTCAGCACTTCGCCGATACCGAAAAACACCATGAACAGCGGAATCCACGCCAGCGTCGGCACCTGAGCGAGACCGGCGAAGGTCGGGAAGATCAAGCGTTCGAGGCGGCGACTGAAACCCAGTGCCGCCCCCAGAAGCGCACCGGCGCTGATCCCTGCCAGTAACCCCCAGAACAACCGTTGCAGGCTGATCCACAAGTGGCTCCACAACTCGCCTTGGGACAGTTCGACCGCGCTGTTCCACACCAGGGACGGCGCCGGCAGGATCTGTTCGCTCATCCACTGGTTACGTGCGGCAAGCCACCACAGGGCGAACAGGCTGATTGGCAGTAACCATGGCAATAAGCGCTGCTGCAGGCTTGGCCAGGAGCGCCGACTTTTCAGTGGCGGTGCGGGCAGCGGCAGGCTCAGCAGGGATTGACGGGCCATGAGTGACCTCCGTTGTCGGGTTGGATCGATCAAGATCAAAAGATCGCAGTCTTCGACAGCTCCTACAGGGGGGGACGCGTCCGTGAGTTCACCCCTGTAGGCGCTGCCGAAGGCTGCGATCTTTAGCGGTATTAACTTCAAACAAATGGTTATATGTATTCTGTTTATTTATCTATTTGGAAATAAGCCACGCCATTTAAGGCTTCTGGCCCACACGCATCCAATGCATTCGAAGAATATTTTCGATGCTGTTAATGCATACGCTGCTGCAAGCCCCGTCACAGACTGCTTAGCGTTAAAAGCTATAAAAATGTGCATTTATAGTATTTAAGCGAAGGTGCTGCTTCAGCCTACTTTCGGCTCCTCAACGCCCGTCGTGATCAAGGAGCCGCACCCATGAACCTTCCCTTCAAACGCGTTTTCAGTCTGTTCGCCGCCCCGGCACTGGCGGGCCTGTTGGCATTCAGCGCCCACGCCGACGAACTCAAGGAAATCCGTATCGCCGTACCCGACCTGAGCGCCGGCACCCAACACAGCGGCGGTGGTGTGGTCGATGTGTTGCGCGACCAGCAGATCTTCGAAAAGGCCTTCGCCGAGCAGGGCATCAAGATTCAGTGGAGTTTCTTCAAAGGGGCCGGACCGGTGATCAACGAGGCATTTGCCAATGGTCAGGTCGATCTGGCGTATCTGGGCGATCTGGCGGCGATCATCGGCAAGTCCAATGGCCTCGATACGCGGCTGCTCAGCGCCAGCGCGCGCGGGGTGAAGCAGTATCTGGGCGTGGTGCCGGGCTCGGGGATCAAGACTTTGCAGGACCTCAAAGGCAAGCGCGTGGCGATCTTTCGCGGCACCGCTACCCAGCTGTCCTTCGATGCGGCGCTGGCCAGTCAGGGCTTGAGCGAGAAGGATCTGAAGGTGATCAACCTCGATTTCACCGGCGCGACCGCTGCGCTGGCGGCGAAGCAGATCGATGCTTCGTGGGGTAGCTCCGGCCTGGCCGCGCTACAGACCAAGGGCCTGGCCGAGTTGCCGCTGAACACCAAGGATCTGGGTGGTGCGGGCAGCGTGCAGTCGGTTCTGGTTGGCAGCGGCAAATTTGTCGATGCGCATCCGGAGGCGGTGAGCAAACTGCTCAAGGCGCAAGAGCAGGCTGTGGAATGGCTGACCCAGGACGGCAACAAGGCCGCTTATGTGCAATTGGTATCGGGACTGGCGAGTTATCCACCGGTGATCCTCACCGAGGATCTGAAAGATCAGAAATTAAGCGAGGTGTTCCCGTCGACGCTGGACCCGGTATTCCTTGGCAGTTTGCAGGACAAGGTTGATCTGGCGGCGCAGCAGAAGCTGATTCGAAAGCCGTTCAAGGTCAACGATTGGGTCACGCCGGAGTTGGCGGCTGCGAAACTCTGAATCTCTAGCGGCTGATCTGGCACTTTCGCGAGCAGGCTCGCTCCCACATGGCAATGCATTCCAACTGTGGGAGCGAGCCTGCTCGCGAAGGCGTCTTCAAACGGCGACGCTGATCTCTTGCTTATCCACCGCCACCAGCGTCTCGATCATCGCCCGCGCCGCCGGTGAAAGCCGAAACCCGGTACGACTGACAATCCCGCATCGCGCGTTCATGCTATCGAGGTTCTGCGGCAGGTTGCGCCAGTGCAACAGCACTAGCGAACCCTGGGCGATGTCCTCATGGAATGCCTCCTCCGTACCGATGCCAATCGCATTGGATTGCAGCACTACCTTCACTAGCGCCGGAAAATGCTCGGTCTCGATGGTCGGCGAAAAATCGATGCGGCCACTGAGGTTCGCCAGCAGCTTGCGGATGCCCGGCGGGATCAGC
This sequence comes from Pseudomonas sp. NPDC087598, assembly GCF_044743525.1. NCBI lineage: Bacteria > Pseudomonadati > Pseudomonadota > Gammaproteobacteria > Pseudomonadales > Pseudomonadaceae > Pseudomonas > Pseudomonas sp. NPDC087598. Next base: position 125,536 of record NZ_JBIUWQ010000004.1, read on the forward strand.
GTGGTCGCCAGCGGGTAGTCGAACATGTCGTTGGTCGACAGGCTTTCCTTGGCCAGCAACGGATGCCCCGGACGGCAGAAAAATACACCGCGCTTGGGCGTCAGTGGCTGCGTCTGAAAATTCGGGTCGGACTCGAAATGGCGGATGTCGGCGATGAAGAATTCGATCTCTTCACGACTCAGGGCGCGGCTGAGTTTTTCCCAGTTATCCACCTGAAAGCAGGTGCGCACTTTCGGGTGCGCATTGATGAATTGCGCCACCGCGTCGGGCACCAATTTCACCGCTGGCGCCGGGCCGCAACCGAAATGCACCTCGCCTGCATCGAGCTTGGTCATCTGCGTCACTTCCGCGCTGAGCAACGCCGCGCCCTGCACCAGGCTCAAGGCGTGCTGCAAGACGACCTGGCCCTCTGGCGTGGGGCGCAGATCCTTGTTGCCGCGATCCACCAGCACGCAACCGAACTCCTGCTCCAGCCCTTGAATGCTGCGGCTGAACGCCGGTTGGGTGATGCCCATGGCGTCCGCTGCACGGACAAAACTGCGGTGTTCGTTGAGGGCGATGAAGTAGCGCAACTGGCGAAGATCCATATGCTTTTCCGGCATCCTAAAAATAGCTCGAAGGCATTTGCGACGAGGCTTGCTTGAGGTTTTAAATGCAAGCTCTTATTCCGTCAACGAAGCATACGAATATCTATTAGATGTAAATGGAATATAGATAGAGCGTTGTTTCGCTGCCGTCCAACCGCAAGCAGTCGATGAGGGTCTACCCATGAGCAATGCCGCACTCGCAGTAAAGCCCGCTGTCCACGCGCTGGAAATTCATCCGGTGGCCGGTCGTATCGGCGCCGAGATCCGTGGCGTGCACCTGTCCGGTGAGCTGGATACCGCCACCGTCGAAGCCATTCAACAGGCACTGGTTCAGTACAAAGTCGTGTTCTTCCGCGAGCAGACCCAGCTTGATGATCAACGTCAGGAAGCGTTCGCTCATCTGCTCGGCGAGCCTGTGGCACACCCGACTGTACCGGTGCGTGATGGCACCCGTTATCTGCTGGAACTCGACGGTGCCGAAGGCCAGCGCGCCAACTCGTGGCACACCGACGTGACCTTCGTCGACGCTTACCCGAAAGCCTCGATCCTGCGCTCGGTAGTTGCCCCGGCCTTCGGCGGCGACACCCTGTGGGCCAATACCGCTACCGCGTACAACGGACTGCCGAGCGAATTGCGTGAACTGGCGGACAAACTGGTCGCCGTGCACAGCAACGAATACGACTACGCTGGCGCCAAGCCTGACGTCTCGGCCGAGAAGCTCGAGCGCTACCGCAAGATCTTTACTTCGACCGTCTACGAGACCGAGCACCCGGTTGTGCGCGTGCACCCGATCAGCGGCGAGAAAAGCTTGCTGCTGGGGCACTTCGTCAAGCGCATCAAAGGCTACTCGCAGGCGGATTCGGCGCATCTGTTCGGGCTGTTGCAGAGTCATGTAATTCGTCAGGAAAACACCGTGCGCTGGCGCTGGAAGGCTGGTGATGTGGCGATCTGGGATAACCGTTCGACGCAGCATTACGCGATTGATGATTACGGTACGCAGGATCGGATCGTGCGCCGGGTGACGTTGAAAGGTGAAGTGCCGGTCGGTGTGAATGGTCAGCGTAGCCAAACCATCAGGGGCGCGGATATCGTCGGCGTCTGACCGGGCCTCTTCGCGAGCAGGCTCGCTCCCACAGTGGATTTGTGCTGAACACAATGGACGTGAACGGCACAAAACCTGTGGGAGCGAGCCTGCTCGCGAAGGACTTTCACCACACGCCAATCTGAACGACTTTCTCGGTTTCCGGCTCACCGTAGCGAAAGCGCTGCCCACGCAAATCAATCTCCTGATGACTGATCGTCGTCCGCCGCTTCAACCCCCGCATCCATTCAAACAAGTACCCCGCATGCTCCTCGCGTACCGCCGCGTAAGCCGGATCCTCACCCAGATCGCGCAGCTCCTGCGGATCATTCAATAGATCAAACAGCTGCGGCCGGAAGCCGTCATACGCCAGGTATTTCCAGCGCTCGCTGCGCACCATGGTCATGCGGCAGCGGTCGATCGGCTGCCCGAGCCGTTCCCGTGCCGGGGCCTGGAAGGCGTAGTCGTATTCGCTGATTGCAAAGCGGCGCCACTCTGGGTTTTCGCCGTGCAGCAGAGGGATCAGCGAGCGCCCCTCAAGTCGATGCTCTGCCCCCGGCAATCCAAGCGCCTGAAGAAACGTCGGCAGCGCATCAATGGTTTCCGCCAGGCGTTCATCCACCGTTCCCCGGGTGACATCCGCCGCCCCCCGAGGATCGCGCACGATCAGCGGCACGCCCACTGCCTGCTCCAGCAAAAACTCCTTCTCGCCCAGCCAGTGATCGCCCAAAAAGTCGCCGTGATCGCTGGTGAACACGATCAGCGTGTCATCCCAACGGCCATTGCTCTGCAGAAAATCGAACAGCCGCCCTAGCTGATCATCCACTTGCTTGATCAGGCCCATGTAGGTGGGGATTACATTCAATCGTACTGAGTCGCGGGAGAAGTTGAGGCTTTCCTCATGCTGGCGAAAGGCAGTGTATACGGGGTGTTTGCTGGCTTCGGAGGGCGTCGCGCGGACCGCTTTGAGAATCGATTTCGTACTGTACAAGGTGTGGTATGGCGCCGGTACGATGTAGGGCCAGTGCGGTTTGATATACGAAAGATGTAAACACCAGGATTTCTCGCCTTGCTCGGTGATGAAGTCGATGGCTCGATTTGTAGTGTAGACAGTCTCTGAGTGTTGCTCGGGAATTCGTGCTGGCAAATGCGCATGACGCATTTGCCAGCCACTGAGGATTTCACCGTTCTCGCCTTCGGCGGCGTTGGCCCAGTCGTGCCAGGGATTGCGGCCGTCGAAACCGTGTTCGCGCAAGTAATGGGTGTAGGGCGCCGATTCGCGTTTGTCGTCGAACAGCGGGTCATCGGGGAAGATGCCGTCGTGACGGAAGTAGGGCTCGAAGCCGACCTCGTTGAGCACCTCGGCCTGTTCGCTCTCTGGGTTGATTGCCAACCGCTGCAAGGCATCGACATTCGCCGTGGCGTGGGTCTTGCCGACCAGCGCGGTACGAATGCCGTGAGGGCGCAGGTAATCGCCAATGGTCAGTTCTTCGAGCGGTAGCGGCACCGCGTTCCATGCCACTTGATGGCTGCTGACATAGCGCCCGGTGTAGGCCGACATCCGAGACGGCCCGCAGATCGTGCCTTGAGTGTAAGCGCGGCTGAAACGCACGCCGGCTGCGGCCAGACGATCAATGTTCGGCGTGTGCAAATGGGGGTGGCCGTAGCAGGACAGGTAATCGCGGCGCAGTTGATCGCACATGATGTAGAGCACGTTGCGCACGGGTTTTTCAGGATGGGACATGGGGTTCACCGGTCAGAGAGACAGGTGAGGGTTTTCGCTTTCGGTGGGGGTGTTCGGCAAGTGCATTTGGGGAATGCAGTTGATGCAGATGATGCATTACAACTGACGCACACCACGGATCTGGCATCTCGTCACCTGTAATTTCTGACAGTAGACGTCAGTGTTACGTAGACGGAGTATGAAAATCCCGCACCGATATGGAAGCTCTGGAAATGAATAAGCCTAGAGAGACGAAGGCGCCGACCTTGCCGCCACCCACAATCCGGTTTCCAAAGAATGGGGACGAATTCCCCTCGAAGAAAATTCCTGTATCGGGCACAAGTACGCTGAAAACCCCGGCGAAAGTCTGGGTCTATGTTCACGAAGGATGGTGGGAGCCCAACAGTCAGTTCGAGGTTAAGGAAGATGGCACCTGGGAAGGCATTCTCGACTGGAAGTTTGCCATGCCTTACGGCGATAACAGCATTGTGGCCAGACATGAGCGTGGGATGGAATACTCTGAAGATAGCGCTCCTGTCACCTTTACCGTCAAGTTGCCAGCTGTCGAGTTCATCCTTCCCGCTGAGAATGAATACGCCAATCAAGGCGTCTTGTTCACTGGCACAGGCCAGCCAGGTGCCCAAGTTACCGTAGTCATGGCTGACGACGTAAGCAAAGTGCTCGGTGAGGGGCCTGTATACTCGGGATCAGACTGGGCTGTCAGCGCTAACATTGCTCTCGAACCTGGTAGGACGTGCGTCAAGGCACGCTCACGCATTAACAACGAAACTTCGTGGACAGACCCCCATTGTTTTTTCGTCAGGCCACCTGAACCTCTCATTCAATCGCCGTACTCAGGCGAAGTGGAGTCCCGCGTTGAAATCCGCGGGCTAGGCTACCCCGGCGCTACCCTGGAAATCTGGTTGATCGGCAACCCTTCAATCAGTTTGGGCAAGGGCACGATGAACGAATTTCGGGAATGGAAGATTCCGGTGCAGCTTCCTGCCGGGAATTGCGTGATTGAGGCTATTCAAACGTTTAACGGAGTGGCTTCCAATCCGAGTGAGTCGCGTACCTATCAAGTGAAATGAGAATCCATTTGATGGCAGCGTGTAACGCATGGGGCAAGCTATGCATTGTGCCCCGTGGGCGTTTTTGACGTGATACTCAGATAGCGAGCCTTGCCAGCGAACACACTTCCTCATCCTGCTGATCAATCACCTTGATCTGCTCAATCATCGCCTCAGCCAACGGCGACAACCGATACCCCGCCCGACTGACAATCCCATAGCGGGTGTACAACTCCTCCAGATCATCCGCCAGGCCTTCGATCTTCAAACACAGCAGATCACCCTTGGCCTGATGCAACGCATCGGAATACGCGCCGACGATCCCGATCGCATCCGAACGCAGCACCACGCTTAACAGGCTGGAGCTGTTTTCACACTCCACATTCGGCGTGAAGTCCGGGCGGCCGCTGAGGTCGACGATGACTTTGCGCAGGTTCGGCGGGCGAATGCTCACGGCCAGCGGATAGCTCATCAATTGCTCGGCTGTCACCCGATCAAAACCTGCCAGTGGATGCCCGGCACGGCAGCAGAAATGCCATTTACGTGGCCGTAACCGATGCGTCAGGTAATCCGGATCGGCTTCAAAATGTCGAGTATCGGCGACAAAGAATTCGAACTCTTCGCTGAGCAGGCGCTTGCTCAAGCTCTGCCAGTCATCGACCTGGAACTGCACCCGCGCTTTCGGATAACGGCCGATGAAGCTGCCGATGGCCCGCGGGATCAATCCCGCCGCCGGCGCCGGGCCGCAACCGAAGCGCAATTCCCCTGCCTCCAGACCATTGAACTGACTGATCTCGTTGGCCATCTGCTGCGCGCCGCTGACCAAGCGCCGCGCATGTTCGAGCAGCACCTGGCCCTGTTTGGTCGGCGGCAATTCCTTGCGCCCGCGATCGATCAGCTGACAGCCGACGCTGTGTTCCAGTGCCTGAATACTGCGACTGAACGCCGACTGCGACAGGTTCACCGCCTGCGCGCCGGCGACGAAGCTGCGCTGTTCAGCCAAGGCGATGAAGTGACGAAGTTGGCGCAAGTCGATATGCATTTTTCACATAAAAAATATCCGGGAAATGCATTGGATATGCATTAGGTCGACTCCTTATAAAGGCAATCTCTTATGCAGTAAATATTTGTAAATCCATAAATAAATAACTTAAAAGAATATGCAGCGCTGACGATGTCTGTGTGTTTTTTGACCAGGAGCCGCGCCATGAGTCCGTTGAACCTCGCGTCACCCCTAACTCCACGACGGCTCAAACGCCTGCCTCTGGCCCTGTTGCTGGCAGGGAGCGCCAGCTGGACTCACAGCTACGCCGCCGAATCCGATACCCCTGCGCCAGTGCCGGCCGGCAAGCCTGCGGCCAACAGTTCGCAACTGGAAACGGTGACGGTCACCACTCGCCGCCGCGAAGAAAGTTCGCAAGATGTGCCGACGCCCATGAGCGTAGTCAGCGGCCAGAATCTGGAAACTCAGCGGGTCTACCGCATCCAGGATTTGCAGCAGCTGGTGCCGAGCGTCAACGTCGCCTACATGCACGCCCGCCAATCCAGCGTGTCGATTCGCGGGCTGGGCAACAACCCGGCCAGTGATGGTCTGGAGGGCAGCGTCGGCCTGTACATCGACAACGTCTATCTGGGCCGCCCGGGGATGGCGGTGTTCGATCTGATGGACATCGAGCAGCTCGAAGTTTTGCGGGGGCCGCAAGGCACCTTGTTCGGCAAAAACACCACCGCCGGGGTGATCAACATCAGCACCCGGGCGCCGACGTTTACCCCTGAGCGCAGCATTGAAACTTCGGTTGGCGAGGACGGTTACTTCCAGACCAAGGGCACAATTTCCGGGCCGCTCAACGATCAACTCGCCGGGCGTTTTTCCGCCTATCGCACCCGCAGCGATGGCGATATCAAGAACGAATACGACGGCCATGATCTGAACGGTGGCTCGCGGGTCGGTTTCCGTGCGCAGTTGCTGTTCAAGCCCAACGAAGATTTCAATCTGCGCTGGATCGGCGATTACAACGAAGAGGATTCCAGTGCCGGTACTCGTGTGCTGTACAACACCGGGCCGACCATCAACGGCGTCAATCTTTACCAATCAAGGGCCAATGCCGCAGGTGCGACACTGGTTAACGGCTCGCACCGCAAGGTCAATCTGGACAACGATCAGCACGTCACCGTGCATCAGGGCGGCACCTCGGTGGAGGCCAACTGGACGTTGCCGAGCGACTTCACTCTGACTTCGATCAGCTCCTACCGCTTCTGGAATTTCACCCCGCGCAACGACGACGGCCTCAACGTGCCGGCGAGCTACAACGCCGGGGTGTCGGTGGAAGACAAACAGTATTCGCAGGAATTTCGCCTGGCTTCGCCGAAGGGAGAGTTCTTCGATTACGTCGTAGGCGCGTACTACTTCGGCAACAATCTGGACAACAAATCCTTCGCCTATTACGGCCCGCAAGCTGATATCTGGAACGGTACGCCGGCCGGTGCTCTGGCCAACGTCACCAGCGTCGGCAACGGCCACATCAAGACCGACAGTTTTGCCTTGTTCGCCCAAGGCACCTGGCACCTTACCGAGCGCCTCGACTTCACCGCCGGAGTGCGCGGCACCTATGAAGAAAAAAGCGCCTGGGTCACGCGTAATGCCCCGGTCGGCGGTGCGACTGTCGCCGGTGCTGCCGCAACGGCACGACGCGGGCGTGCCGGCGCCTATGACTCTGGCGATCTGAATCAGTACAGCTCCAGCCCGTCCGGGTTGCTCAACCTCAGCTACCGGATCACCGATGATGTGCTTGGCTACGCGACGCTGTCCCACGGCGAAAAATCCGGCGGGGTCAACCTCGCGGTGGGCTCGGCTCCCGTGGCCGGCGCCGACTCTTTGTTGATCGGTACCGAGCGCGCCAACAACGCCGAACTCGGTTTCAAAAGCACGCTGTGGGATCACCGCCTGCAGCTCAACGCCAACGTGTTCTGGACCCAGGTCAACGCCTACCAGACCAACGCCTACGACGCCGAAAACCGCGTGCAATACCTGACCAACGCCGGTTCCGTGCGCTCACGCGGGGTCGAATTCGAAAGCACCGTGATCCCGCTGCGCGGCCTGACCCTGAACGTCAACGGCTCCTACAACGACGTCAGCTATCTCTCCTACAAAGATGCGCCATGCCCGCCGGAAGTCAGCCAGGCGCCGGGTGCGCCAGCGTCTTGCGACCTCAGCGGCCATCAAGTGGTCGGTGCCTCGAAATGGATCGGCAACGCCAACGGCGAATACAAATGGAATCTGGATAACGGCTTCGAACCTTACGTCACCGCCAGCTATGCGTTCCGCTCGAAAGCCGTCGGCACGGTCGAGGACTCCGACTACGGCCAGATCCCGAGCTATGCGGTGGTCAACTTTTCCACCGGCCTGCGCGGCGACTTCAACCAAGGGCAGTGGGACATCTCGCTGTGGCTGAAAAACGCCTTCGACAAGACCTACTACACGACCCTGTGGACCGGCGGCAACGGCGGCTATGAAGGCCTGCTCGGCACGCCGCGGACCCTCGGCGTCACTGGCCGCTACGACTTCTGATTGACCCTTCAAGGAGCTGCATCATGTTGCCCATCAAAAGCGCTTTCCCGCTGTTGTTGTCCGGCGCGGTGTTGAGTAGCGGAGCCTTCGCCGCACCCAGCGTCTACCCCACTGGCGTCACCCGTTACGACCCAAACAAGGCGTTCAATCAGTACGTGATTTTCAGCGGCGCCGACAAACAGACGCACCTGATCGACATGAACGGCAATGAGGTAAAAACCTGGCCGCAGGCGGGTTTCCCCTCGGCGATCATCGACCCGCAATTGGTTGGCGGCGAGCGTGGGCACGTACTGCTGCAACTGAGCGAAAAGGACCCCGGCAAACTTGGTTCGGCCGGCAACGGTCTGGGTAACCAGAGCGTCGGCGAGCTGGACTGGAATGGCAAAGTCATCTGGCAATGGGGCGACAAGGCCCCGGGTGGCGCGGCGCAACAGCATCATGATCAGCGTCGCTTGAGTAACGGCAACACTGTGGTGCTGGCCAACAAGGTGCACAAGGTCAAAGGCTTTAAAGTGCCCGAGGTGATCGACGATGCGATCTATGAAGTCAGCGCCGATGGCGCGGTGCAATGGCAATGGCTGGCGTCGGAACATCTCAACGAATTCGGCTTCACACCCGAGCAACTGAAACTGGTGCGCGCCAGCGATAATCCGGATTACCTGCACATCAATAATCTCAGCCTGGTCGGGCCGAACAAGTGGTTCGATGCCGGTGACAAACGCTTCAGTCCGGACAACCTGCTGATCGATTCGCGCAACGCCAACTTCATCGCAATCATCGACAAGAGCAGCGGCAAAGTGGTCTGGCGTCTGGGGCCGAATCTGCCTCTGATCAACCCGAAAACCGCGCAGACCTTGCCGCGCCCGGTGGATCAGTTTGTCGGCCAGCATGACGCGCACATTATCCCGGCCGGGTTGCCCGGCGCCGGCAATCTGTTGGTGTTCGACAACCAGGGTTCGGCGGGTTATCCGAACGTGACGCTCGGGCTGATTTCCGGTTCACGGGTACTGGAAATCGACCCGTTGAAAAATGAGATCGTCTGGCAGTACAGCGCGGCCAATTCGAAGCAACCGGGCTGGGCGTTCTACAGCTCATTCATCAGCAGCGCGCGGCGCTTGCCCAACGGCAATACGCTGATTGACGAAGGCATGAACGGGCGGTTTTTTCAGGTGACGGCCAAGGGTGAGAACGTCTGGGAATACGTCAGCCCCTACCTCGGCAAAGCTCCGGGCAGTGACGCGATCAGCAACTGGGTCTATCGAGCGCTGCCTGTGAGTTATGACTGGGTGCCTGCCGGCACGCCGCGCTCGGAAATGGCGGTCATCGCGCCTGCCGTGGGTGTGCAGCAGACCAATGCCAGCCGTTAGCAGAATTGGAATTACTCCTCGAGTGATTGGCAATAAGTTATGAGCGACTTGAATAGTGCTTATTGCAATTTCGTTAGTAAGTGGCGTGGACAATGTTTGAATGTCCAACCATTCTGACTGTCGTGAGTTTCCAGGAGGAAACTTGCTCTCATCGGAAGACACTTATCTCAACGATAAAGGAAATCGCATTATGTCGAGCATTAATGGCACTTATGTAAACGCGAACGCTGGCGCCAAACTGACGATTACCGATGGCAACGATTCCAACGGCACTTTCAGCGGCGCCTTCAGCCAGGGCGGCGTTAACTATGACGTCAGCTACGGGCATTACCATTTCCAGAACAGCACCGGACAGCCTACGATCATCACTTTCGCGGCTCTGAATGAAGGAACCGGTTATCAGTCCTGGACGCTGTTCTCTCCGGATCACAACTACTCTAAAGTTCGTGCAGTGGGATCGCGCACTAATTTTGACGGTGATGTAGTCGGTCTCGCGGGAGAGTTTGTCAAACAGTAATGGTTGTTATAAATCCAGGGTCGATGCATTAAGCGTGCATCGACCTTTTTTATTTGTGCCGGAGAAAGTTTATAAAATATTGGGTTGGTATTAATTGTCACTAAACATCGGGTCATGGATCAGCGATGCCTTACGTGAATACTTTTTATGCCGCGAAAGCATGTCTTTTTACCCGTCACGCTGAAAGCCTTGAACCACGGGGCTTTGCTGGAAATGATCATTTTATATATTCCATAAAAGCCTATGCATAACGTTAAAGATTACTTTCGGAGATAAGCGGCAAACCCAATGATTCACCCATCGACCCGCCGTGGGGGATTCAACAAGCGGTGGTTCGGCAGTTTTTGCACAGAACGTAAAAAGACCGCAGGGAGTGAATCAATGGGCAATGTCCAGACCGCCGCCAGCGCAGAGGAATTGCTGTGGCGTCAGACGCCGAGTGGCGAATTGGTCGATCTCGGCCGACCGCATCGCGTGCCGTTGGGGCAGTTGCGTTTGCAGCGCGCGCCGAAAGGCATTCTGAGTCGGCGCGAGACAATTTTGCTCGGCGTGTTGGCGCTGGTGGTACATGGCGCGGTGATCTACTGGATCAGCCAGAAGCCGACGCCGGTATTGCCGATTGTGCCGCCGGAAATTCCACCGATGACCATCGAGTTTTCGCGCCCGGCGCCACCCACGCCACCGGTTGTCGAGCCGCCACCGCCAGCGCCAGTGGTCGAGCCACCGCCGCCAGTGGAAGACGAACTGGCGACCAAGCCACCACCGCCCAAGCCGATTCCAAAACCCAAACCGGTGGTGAAGCCCGCGCCGAAACCTGCGCCCAAAGCCGTTGAGCAACCACCGGCACCGCCGCAACCGGCAGCCCCGGTTGCGGCGCCAGCGCCCCCCGCACCGCCGGCGCCGGCACCGGTAACTCCGGCCTCAGCCAACGCCGCGTACCTGAAAAACCCGGCGCCGGAATATCCGTCGCTGGCCCAGCGTCGCGGTTGGGAAGGCACGGTGTTGTTGCGAGTGCATGTGCTGGCCAGCGGCAAACCGGGCGAGATCCAGATTCAGAAGAGCAGTGGCCGGCAACAGCTCGATGACGCGGCGCTGAACGCCGTGAAACGTTGGAGTTTTGTCCCGGCCAAGCAGGGTGATGTCGCCCAGGACGGCTGGGTCAGCGTGCCCATCGATTTCAAGATTCATTAAACCGAAACCAAATTCGCGCTAAACGTTTACACGAGGGAACACATCATGACGTTACTGGCATCTCCACTGGAATCCATCGAAAGCGCGGTGATCTGGCTGCTGGTGGTTTTTTCCGTCGCCACCTGGGGGCTGGCACTGCTCAAGGCTGTGCAATTCGGGCGTCTGAAGGCGCAGGATCGGCGTTTTCATAAGCGCTTCTGGGCGGCGTCGAGTCTGGATTCCGCCGCCGAGTTGAGCGAAACCCAACCCGGCGCTGCGGCACGGGTGGCACAGGCCGGTTATGCGGCGATTCAGGTGGGTGAGGCGCCACAGGCCAATGATTTGAGCCAGGCGATCAATCATCAGGATCGACTGGAGCGCGCCTTGCGTCAGCAGATCGTCCGCGAACGGCGTTCGCTGGAGACCGGTCTGGCGGTAGTTGCGAGTATTGGTAGTACGTCGCCGTTCATTGGTCTGTTCGGCACGGTGTGGGGAATCATGGAAGCGTTGAAAGGCATCAGCGCGGCAGGTTCGGCGAGCCTGGAAACGGTGGCCGGCCCGATCGGTGCGGCACTGGTCGCAACCGGTGTGGGCATCGCCGTCGCGGTACCGGCGGTGCTGGTTTACAACTACTTTTTGCGACGTTTGAAATTGACCGCTGCGGACTTGGACGACTTCGCCCACGACTTCTACAGCCTCGCGCAGAAGAGCGCATTCCGCGTGCTGATCCACCCGACCGCGCACAAGGTTGCAGCGCCGGGCAACGCGGCAAAAGTGAAGGAGGCGTCCTGATATGGCCTTCTCCACGCAAGACAGTGACGAGGTGCTCAGCGAGATCAACGTGACGCCGCTGGTGGACGTGATGCTGGTGCTGCTGGTGGTGTTTATCGTCACCGCGCCGCTGCTGACCAACGCGATCCCGATCAATCTGCCGAAGACCGAAGCGGTGGCGCCGGTCGAGCAGAAAGACCCGCTGGTGGTGAGCATTGATGGCGCCGGCAAACTGTTTATCAACAAGGATGAGATTCAGCCGGACTTGCTCGAATTCAACCTCAAGTCGGCCAAGGCCAAGGACCCGGAAGTGCGCGTGCAATTGCAGGCCGATGACGGGGTGAACTACGGGGAGGTGGCGCGCGCCATGGCCTCGATTGAACGGGCGGGGATTACCAAGTTGTCGGTGATTACTGCGCGTTAACAGAATTTACGTTTTTCCGGGGCCGTCTCCTTGGCAGGGTGCGGCCCTTTTTTTATCCGTTTTATTGCCCATACCACCCACCCATGTGGGAGCGAGCCTGCTCGCGAAGGCGTCATTCGCCACAATATCAACGCCGAAGGATGCATCGTATTCGCGAGCAGGCTCGCTCCCACAGGTTTAGCGTTTCATATTCATTTAAGGTCTTAATAAATAGCTTCTTATTCCTTAACGAATATAAATCCTCTCCCTATACTCGACCAGGAACAGACACGCAGGAGAGCTCCCCCATGCGCAACGAATCAATTCGCTACCTGATTGTGCCGGGCTGGCAAGGATCGCCAGAAGATCATTGGCAAAGCCACTGGCAGAACAGCCTGCCGAACAGTGCGCGAGTGGAACAGGCCGACTGGCTGACCCCTCGCCGTGAGGACTGGGTCGCCGCGCTGGCCGAGGCGATTGCCGCCGACAGCACACCGGTCATCCTCATCGCGCACAGCCTGGGCTGCGTCACCGTTGCCCATTGGGCAGCCACTGCGCCGCTGCAATACCTGCGTCAGGTACGCGGGGCCTTGCTGGTCGCGCCAGCGGATGTCGAGCGCCCGACGTGCGCGCCGGCGCTGCGCAATTTCGCGCCGATTCCGACCGATCTGCTGCCGTTCCCGAGCCAGGTGGTCAGCTCCGACAACGACGCCGCCGTCAGTGCGCCGCGCGCCTTGGAGCTGGCGCGCAACTGGGGTGCCGAGGCGGGGATTCTGGCCGGCGCCGGGCACATCAATGTGAAGTCCGGGCATCAGCGTTGGGAACAGGGTTTTGCTTATCTCTATCGCCTGCAAAACCGTATGGAAGACCACGCACGGCGTCGCGCCTGATTTTTATTTTTTTAAACGCCCCCGTCTGCCGGCGGTTCTGGGCGGGAGCCTGCCATGAGTTTTGAAACCTTCGGTCAGCCGTTGCTGACCTTTCCCGATGCGGAAAAAAGCCCCCTGAGCATTCGCGCCAAAGCGCTGGTGTTTGTCGATCCGCGTTCGCGCCAGTTGCGCGAAGAGCTTGAGCAACTGGCGCCTCGTTCGCTCTCGGTATTGATCCGTGGGGAGACGGGGACCGGTAAAGAACTGCTCGCCCGGCACATCCATCGCGCCAGTGACCGCAGTGGCCTGTTCGTTTCGGTGAACTGCGGCGCGATCAGCCCGACCTACGCCGATGCCGAATTGTTTGGCTACGCCGCCGGCAGCTACACCGGCTCGGCCAGCAGTCGTGCCGGCTGGTTCGGTTCGGCCAATGGCGGGACGTTGTACCTCGATGAAATCGGCGACTTGCCGCTGCCGATCCAGATCAAATTGCTCGCTGCTCTGGAAAATCACGAAGTCACCCGCGTCGGTGCGCACCAGCCGAGCCCGGTGGATGTGCGTCTGGTGGCGGCGACCAGCATCGATCTGGCGCAAGCGGTGGACGCCGGGAAATTCCACGAGCGGCTCTATCACTACCTCAGCGAAGGCCAACTGGAACTGCCGGCCCTGCGTGAGCGCATCGGCGACATTCTGTCGTTGGCCGAGTATTTCCTCGGCATTTATAGCCAGCGTCTGGACCTGCCGGTGCCGCTGATCAGCGAAGCGGCGCAACACGCGCTGGAGCGACACAGTTGGCCGGGCAACACCCGCGAGCTGGAAAACGTCATTCACTTTGCGTTGCTGGTGAGCACCGGAGACGAAATCCTCCCGGAACACCTGAACCTGCCCGAGGTGTCTGGGACGCAGGCTCAGATCGAACGGCTGGTTGCACAAATCAACATCGGCGGCAGCGTCGACGAACGTAAGGCATTGAAAGATTTACTGTTGAGCTTGAGTGAGGGTTTGTAACCATTTCGTTCAACATGAACAAAATGGAATATGAAGCTGAATAAACGTTATTGTCCGGGAATAAAAAATCCCGGTATTGTCCGCCTCACGCCAGCGATATCACTTCACTGGCACACGTATTAATGCCGTCGTCGATGACGACCGTGATTTTCGATAAGGACACTGCATGAAAAAGGTTCTGTTGTTTACCGCATTGGCGGCTGCTCTGACTGCTTCCCTGGCGCAGGCCGGCGAGAAACTGGTGGTCGCCGCGACCCCGGTGCCGCACGCTGAAATTCTTGAGCTGATCAAACCGACCCTCGCCAAAGAAGGCGTGGATCTGGAAATCAAGGTGTTCACCGACTACGTGCAGCCGAACGTACAGGTTGGCGAGAAGCGCCTGGATGCCAACTACTTCCAGACCAAGCCTTACCTGGACAGCTTCAACCAGGGCAAATACAAAGACGACAAGGCCAAGTACCTGGTGACCGTGCAAGGCGTGCACGTTGAACCGTTCGGTGGCTACTCGAGCAAGTACAAGACCCTGGCTGAACTGCCGGACGGCGCAACCATCGCCATCCCGAACGAAGGCAGCAACAGCGGTCGTGCACTGATCCTGCTGCAGAAGGCTGGCCTGATCGAATTGAAAGATCCGAAAAACGCCCTGGCGACCCCGAAAGACATCGCCAAGAACCCGCACAACTTCAAGTTCAAGGAACTGGAATCGGCCCTGCTGCCACGCGTTCTGAAGGAAGTTGATCTGGACATGATCAACACCAACTACGCGCTGGAAGCCAAGCTGAATCCGACCAAGGATGCGCTGGTGATCGAAGGTGCAGATTCGCCTTATGTGAACTTCCTGGTGGCCCGTGAGGACAACAAGAACAGCGACGCGATCAAGAAACTCGCCGCTGCCCTGACCAGCCCGGAAGTCAAAGCGTTCATCGAGAAGAAGTACAACGGCGCAGTGCTGCCGGCGTTCTGATCTGACGCTTGAGTGAACCCCTTCAAGGTGTGAAAACGCCGATGGCCAGCGATGGTCATCGGCGTTTTTGTGTACACGGTTCGGCTGTTCAGAAGCATTGTGGCGAGGGGATTTATCCCCGATCGGCTGCACAGCAGTCGAAAAACCATTCCACACGGTTCATCTGCCATCCGATATCCGGGGCCGCTTCGCAGCCCATCGGGGATAAATCCCCTCGCCACAAAAGCACAAGCCAGAAGCAAAAGATCGCAGCCTTCAGCAGTTCATACAGTGACCATATTCCCCTGTAGGAGCTGCCGAAGGCTGCGATCTTTTGATCTTGACTGTGTCAGGCCACCCCGGTCTTCAGCGCCCGGCGCAACGCCACGAGCAATTTCACAATGTCCTGCGGATCCAGTCGCTGCGGCACTTTTACGTCCATGTTGTCTTCCTTGTAATGGTTTGGCCGGGAGAGTCTGGCCAAAAGCTGTTCGTCCTTGGAGGGCTTTCGTGAAAAAAAGATCCTTCCTACAGCGCAAGGGAAAATAGCCTTCTTATTCCTTCCCGGCAAACCCACAAGATAGTTTTTTGGGTGATATCAATATGCTTTAACGGTATTTAAATTCTTGTTTTTATACCTATAAAGTCACTGCCTGCCGGACAGTTACCCGCTGCCCATGGACTGCACGACCGTCGCTTACCGAGCGGCGTACAGGACGTTTCATGACTTTTGATTACGCTTTTATCCTCAGTACCCTGCCGGCTTTTTTAAAAGCTGTGGGCGTGACGCTGCAGGTTGGTTTTATCGCCATCGGCACGTCGTTGCTGGTGGCGCTGCTCAACGCGACGATTCTGGTGTTTCGCACGCCTTACCTGCAAAAACTGGTTGGCTTGTACGTGGAACTGGCGCGCAACACGCCGCTGCTGATCCAGTTGTTCTTCGTCTATTTCGCCTTGCCGGCAGTGGGGATTCAGGTCTCTGGCTTCACCGCCGCGATCATCACCATGACCTTCCTCGGCGGCGCTTACCTCACCGAAGTACTGCGTGCCGGCGTCGATGCGGTGCCGCAAGCACAGCTGGAATCGGGCCGTTCCATCGGTTTGTCACACGGCCAATTGCTGCGCTACGTGATCCTGCCGCAAGCAGGGATTCTCAGCCTGCCGTCGCTGTTCGCCAATTTCATTTTTCTGCTCAAGGAAACCACCGTGGTCTCGGCGGTGGCGGTGCCGGAAATCCTCTACACCACCAAGAGCTACATCGCGCTGTATTACAAAACCTACGAAATGCTCGCCGTGCTGACGCTGATCTGCGTGCTGCTGTTCTTGCCGCTGTCACTGTTGCTCAGCCGTCTGGAAAGGAGGCTTCAGCATGGCCAGTTCGGGTCTTGAACTGCTCTGGGTGTCGTTGCCGCAACTGGCCAAAGGCGCCGGGCAAACCTTGTCGATCTCGTTTCTGAGCATCGCCATCAGCACCGTCGGCGGTGTGCTCTACGGTGTGCTGCGCACGCTTAACGTGAGGTGGCTGAACGCGATCCTGCGTATCTATCTGGAACTGTTCCGGGCGATCCCGGTGCTGGTCTGGCTGTACCTATTGTTCTT
Organism: Pseudomonas sp. NPDC087598; assembly: GCF_044743525.1. Lineage (NCBI taxonomy): Bacteria > Pseudomonadati > Pseudomonadota > Gammaproteobacteria > Pseudomonadales > Pseudomonadaceae > Pseudomonas > Pseudomonas sp. NPDC087598. The sequence goes on from NZ_JBIUWQ010000004.1 coordinate 142,212, forward strand.
CGGTCTGCCGATTTTCTTTGGCCTGAGCCTGCCGAGTTTCTGGTGCGCGGTGCTGGTGTTGTCGTTGTGGGGCGCCAGCGAGGTCGGCGAAGTGGCGCGCGGTGCGTTGCATTCGTTGCCACGCGGGCAGCGTGAGGCGGGGCTGTCGATTGGCCTCAATGCGCCGCAACTGTTCGGCTACGTGCTGCTGCCGCAAGCACTGAAACGCATGACGCCGCCGACCATCAACGTCTACACACGAATCATCAAGACCAGTTCACTGGCGGTGCTGATCGGCGTGGTTGATGTGATCAAGGTCGGACAGCAGATCATCGAGCGCACTTACGAATCCGTGCTGATTTACGGCGCGCTGTTCCTGTTTTTCTTTTTCATCTGCTACCCGCTCTCGGCCGCCTCGCGCGTGCTGGAGCGGCGCTGGACGCAAGCATGAGCGCATTGATCGAGTTTCGCGGTTTCAACAAATTCTACGGCGAGCAGCAGGTGCTGAACGGCATCGATCTGCAAGTGAAGTCAGGCGAAGTGATCGTCATCCTCGGCCCCAGCGGCTGCGGTAAAAGCACGCTGCTGCGCTGCCTCAATGGTCTTGAGGTCGCTCACAGCGGCAGCCTGAAGTTTGCCGGTCGCGAGTTACTGGACACGTCCACCGACTGGCGCGAAGTCCGTCAACAGATCGGCATGGTGTTCCAGAGTTATCACCTGTTTCCGCACATGAGCGTGCTCGACAATTTGCTGCTCGGGCCGCTGAAAGTACAGAAGCGTCAGCGCCGTGAAGCGCAGCAGCAAGCCGAAGCCTTGCTCGAACGCGTAGGTCTGGCGGACAAGCGCGATGCGTTTCCACGCCAGCTCTCCGGTGGCCAGCAGCAACGCATCGCCATCGTCCGTTCGTTGTGCATGAACCCACGGGTGATGCTCTTCGACGAAGTCACTGCGGCCCTCGACCCGGAAATGGTCAAGGAAGTGCTGCAAGTGATTCAGGGCCTGGCCCGTGAAGGTATGACCCTGCTGATCGTCACCCATGAAATGGCTTTCGCCCGCGCGGTAGCCGACCGCATCGTGTTCATGGATGCCGGGCGCATCCTGGAACAGACCCCGCCCGAGATTTTCTTTACGAACCCGCAAACCGCACGCGCGCAGCAGTTCCTGGAGAAGTTCTCCTTCGTTGCAACACTGCCCGAAACGAAACCCACAAAGGAACTGCAACTGTCATGAAAACTGCCGCTTTTTTATTCCCTCTGCTCAGCCTTGCGCTGCTCGCCGGTTGCAGCAAAACCGAAGAAACGCCAAAGCCGAAAGTCGCCAGCGAAAGCACCGCGCCCGCCGGTTATCTGGACAAGATCAAGGCTCGCGACAAACTGATTGTCGGTGTCTTCACCGACAAGCCGCCATTCGGTTTCGTCGATGAGGCGGGGCGCTACGTCGGTTTCGATACCGACATCGGCCGGCAATTCGCCAAGGATCTGCTGGGCGACGAAAACAAGGTCGAGTTCGTGGCGGTGGAACCGGCCAGCCGCATTCCGTTCCTGCAAAGCGACAAGGTCGACCTGATCCTCGCCAACATGACCGTGACCCCGGAGCGCAAGGAAGCGGTGGAGTTCACCAACCCGAATCTGAAAGTCGCGGTGCAGGCATTGGTGCCGCAGAGCAGCTCGGTGAAAAATCTTGATGACCTGGCGACCCGCACCACCATCGTCACCACTGGCACCACGGCCGACATCTGGCTGACCAAGAATCACCCGGACTGGAAGCTGCTCAAGTTCGAGAAAAACTCCGAGTCGCTGCAAGCCTTGGCCAACGGTCGTGGCGATGCGTATGCGCAGGACAATCTGGTGCTGTTCAGTTGGGCCAAGCAGAACCCGGGTTATCGTGTGCTGGACGAAAAACTCGGGGCCGAAGCGCCGATTGCGCCGGCGGTGAAGAAGGGCAACATTGAGCTGCGCGACTGGGTGAATACCGAGTTGGCCAAGCTGGGTGAAGAGAAGTATCTGCTCAAGCTGTACGACCAATACGTGCGTAAGGAGCTGAGCGATGACACCAAGCCTGAGAATGTGATTGTTGAGGGTGGCAAGTGGCAGGGGTGATCCCTTGATTCAGAGGTGACTCTGAAATTGCCTTCGCGAGCAGGCTCGCTCCCACAGTTGTACGCGATCTAATGTGGGAGCGAGCCTGCTCGCGAATTCTTGAAGCACCGCTCAATCCGGCCAATGCCACGCCGGCTCATCCAGCATCCGTTGCCCGACAATCCCGGTCTGCCCCAGCGTCTTCTCCAGCACGATGCAATTGCACTCGGGATCTTCCTGCAACGCCGAAATCAACCGCCGTGCATGGGATACCACCCACACCTGGCATTCTTCCGAGGCGCGAATGATCAAGCGTGCCAGCGCCGGCAACAGATCCGGATGCAGGCTGGTTTCCGGCTCGTTCAGCACCATCAGTGACGGTGGCCGGGGTGTCAGCAACGCTGCGACCAGCAGCAGATAACGCAACGTTCCGTCCGAAAGTTCAGCTGCCGATAACGGCCGCAACAACCCTTCCTGATAAAACTCGATGGCAAAGCGGCCACCGGCCAACGGCGCGATGTTCAATCGTGCGCCGGGAAACGCATCGCTGATCGCTGCCTGCAATGCTTCGGGATCACCAATTTCACGGATGGTCTGCAACGCTGCCGCCAGATCCCGCCCATCGTGATGCAACACCGGCGTGCGCGTGCCCAGCTGCGGTTGGCGCACCGGCGCTTCGGCGTCGCTGCGAAAGTGATCGTAGAAGCGCCAGCGGCGGATGAACTCACGCATCTGGAACACTTCCGGTGAGCTGCGCAGGCTGCCGACCTGATCGAACAGGCTGTCGAAATTCGGCGTGTGCTGAGCCAGTACATCCCAGCTACGGCCTTCGCGAGCACGGATCATCGGCCCGTCGCGATCCACCAACAGGCTGGCCGGGCGATAGAACGGCCCGGCCCAGATGCATTCCTTTTTGATTTCCGGGTCGAGGGAAAAAAAAGAACGACTCGGCTCCGGCAAACCCAGGGCAATCGAGTAACTGAAATCCTCACCGGCAAACCCCAGGCGCAGACGCTTCACGCCTTGGCGCACGGTCGGCTCGATTGCCACTTCGCCGTTGCGCATGCGCCGGCTGATGGTTTCCGGGCCGGCCCAGAACGTCGAGTCCAGCCCGCCCTCACGGGCCAGCGCATTCACCACGCCGCCCTGCGCGGTCTCGGCCAACAGGCGCAAGGCGCGGTAGAGGTTGGACTTGCCACTGCCGTTGGGGCCGGTGATCAGATTCAGTCGGCCCAGCGGGATCACCAATTTATTGATCGAGCGGTAATTGGCCACCGCGAGGGTCTTGAGCATGAAAATCCTTCTCTTGAGGCGACCATTGTAGGAGCTGCCGCAGGCTGCGATCTTTTGATCTTGAGCTTTAAAAGCAAAGATCGCAGCCTGCGGCAGCTCCTACAGGGGAAATGTGCTGATTCGCGTGAGCGAACGTTGAACCCTGTTCTAAGCTCACAGTCGTATCGTCACTTGCACGTTCGTACACAGGAAGGAGTCTGCATGGCGAGTCCCGGATTGAAAACAGCGGTCATGCTGAGTCTGTTCACGTTACTGACCGCCTGCGGTGAGAAAAAAGCACCGCAGGAATACCTGCCACGCGTCTTCGTGCAAGAAGTGAAACCGGCGAATTACGCCGCTTCCGTGACCCTCACCGGCGACGTGCAAGCGCGCGTGCAGACCGAATTGTCGTTCCGCGTCGGCGGCAAGATCATCCAGCGCATGGTCGATGTCGGGGACCGCGTCAGCGCCAAACAAGTGCTGGCCAAACTCGATCCCAAGGACTTGCAGACCAATGTCGATTCCGCCCAAGCCCAGGTCGTTGCCGAGCAGGCGCGGGTGAAACAGACGGCGGCGGCGTTCGTGCGTCAGCAAAAACTGTTGCCCAAGGGCTACACCAGCCAGAGCGAATACGACTCCGCACAGGCAGCATTGCGCAGCAGCCAAAGCGCCTTGAGCGCGGCGCAGGCGCAACTGGCCAATGCCAAGGATCAACTCAGTTACACCTCATTGATTGCCGATGCACCGGGAGTGATCACCCAGCGTCAGGCCGAAGTCGGCCAAGTGGTGCAGGCCACCGCGCCGATTTTCAGTCTGGCCCGTGACGGCGACCGCGATGCGGTATTCAACGTCTATGAGTCGCTGCTGGCCGAACGTCCTTCGGATAACAAGATCACGGTCAGCCTGCTCGACAACCCCGACATCAAAACCACTGGCACTGTGCGCGAAATCACTCCGGCAGTGTCGGCGCAGTCCGGCACCGTGCAGGTCAAAGTCACCCTCGACAAGCTCCCGACGGGCATGCAGCTCGGCTCGGTGGTCAGCGCCACCGCGAAAGGCTCCGGCAAATCGGCGGTTGAACTGCCGTGGTCGGCACTGACCAAAAACATCAGCGATCCAGCGGTGTGGATGGTCGACGAGCAGGGGCTGGCGCAGTTGCACACGGTCACGGTTGGTCGTTACCTGACCGGCAAAGTGATCATCAGCGAAGGTCTCAAGGGCGGCGAGAAAGTCATCGTCGCCGGCGGCCAGTTGCTGCACCCGGGGATGAAAGTCGAGATCGCCGAAAACACCTATAAAGATCTGCAACCGGGAGCACTGCCATGAAGTCGCTATGGCTGTTAGCCGTTGCCGTGTTGTTGGCCGCTTGCTCAAAGAAAGAGCCGCCGCCCGAACCTGTGCGCCCGGTGCTGTCGGTCAAGGTCCAGGCGTTGAGCGAAGAAAGCCTCGGGCGTTTCGCCGGGAGCATTCAGGCGCGCTACGAGAGCAACACCGGTTTCCGTGTCGGCGGGCGTATTGCCAGCCGCAACGTCGATGTCGGCGCCGAAGTGGAGAAGGGTACGCTGCTCGCCACCCTCGACCCGTCCGATCAGCAGAACCAGTTGCGCTCTGCCCAAGGCGATCTGGCCAAGGTTCAGGCGCAACTGATCAATGCCCAGGCCAACGCCCGGCGTCAGCAAGCCCTGTTTGATCGCGGGGTCGGCGCCCAGGCGCAACTCGACATCGCCACCACGGATCTGAAAACCACCCAGGCCTCGCTGGAGCAGGCGCAGGCAGCGGTCAACCAGAGCAAGGATCAACTCGGCTACACCGAACTGCGTGCCGACCACAAAGCCGTGGTCACCGCGTGGAATGCCGAGGCCGGACAAGTGGTCACTGCCGGCCAACAAGTGGTGACGCTGGCGCAACCGGACATCAAGGAAGCGGTGATCGACCTGCCGGACACCTTGGTCGACCAGATCCCCAGTGACGTGGTGTTCCTCGTCGCTGCGCAACTCGATCCGAGCATCAACACCACGGCAGTCATCCGCGAAATCGAACCACAGGCACAAAGCGCCACGCGCACCCGTCGTGCGCGGTTGACCCTGGCCGAGACACCACCCGGTTTTCGCCTCGGCACAGCGATCAGCGTGACCCTGAGTTCAGCGATCAAACCGCGTATCGAATTGCCCGCAACCGCGCTGCAAGAGGTCGATGGTAAAACGCGGATCTGGGTGATCGACACCCAAAGCAAAACCGTCAGCCCCCGCGACGTCAGTCTCGTCAGCCGCACCGACAGCACGGTGGTGCTGGCCGGCGGTGTGAAAAACGGCGAGCGCGTAGTCAGCGCCGGCGTCAACAGCCTCAAACCCGGACAATCCGTGAAACTTGACGAGGACAGTCAATGAAAGGGTCTTTCAACCTCTCCGAATGGGCCCTCAAGCATCAGTCGTTCGTCTGGTATCTGATGTTCGTTGCTCTGCTGATGGGGGTGTTTTCGTACTTCAATCTGGGGCGCGAAGAAGACCCGTCGTTCACCATCAAGACCATGGTGATCCAGACCAAATGGCCGGGTGCGACCCAGGAGGAAACCCTCAAGCAGGTCACCGACCGCATCGAGAAAAAACTCGAAGAGCTCGACTCCCTCGACTACGTGAAAAGCTACACGCGCCCCGGCGAGTCGACGGTGTACGTGTACCTGCGCGACACCACCAGTGCCAAGGACATTCCGGAAATCTGGTACCAGGTGCGCAAGAAGATCGACGACATTCGCGGCCAATTCCCTCAGGGGATTCAAGGGCCGGGATTCAACGATGAGTTCGGTGACGTGTTCGGCTCGGTGTACGCGTTTACCGCCGATGGCCTGACCATGCGCCAGTTGCGCGATTACGTGGAGCAGGCACGGGCCGAGATCCGCAATGTGCCGGGGCTGGGCAAGATCGAGATGGTCGGCCAGCAGGACGAAGTGATTTACCTGAACTTCTCCACGCGCAAACTGGCGGCGCTGGGCATCGATCAGCGGCAAGTGGTGCAGAGCCTGCAATCGCAGAACGCGGTGACGCCGGCCGGGGTGATCGAGGCCGGGCCCGAGCGGATTTCCGTGCGCACCTCCGGGCAGTTCGCTTCGGAAAAGGATCTGGCCGAGGTCAATCTCAAGCTCAACGACCGTTTCTATCGTCTGGCCGACATCGCCGACATCAGCCGTGGCTACGTCGACCCGGCCACACCGGAATTTCGTTTCGACGGCAAACCGGCCATCGGTCTGGCGATTGCCATGCAGAAGGGCGGCAACGTTCAGGAATTCGGTAAAGCGCTGCACGCGCGCATCGATCAACTCACCGCTGACCTGCCGGTCGGCGTTGGTGTGCACACGGTTTCCGACCAGGCGGTGGTGGTTGAAGAGGCCGTTGGCGGTTTCACCAGCGCCTTGTTCGAAGCGGTGATCATCGTCTTGGTGGTGAGCTTCATCAGCCTCGGTGTGCGCGCCGGGCTGGTGGTGGCGTGCTCGATTCCGCTGGTGCTGGCGATGGTGTTTGTGTTCATGGAATACAGCGGCATCACCATGCAGCGGATTTCCCTCGGTGCTCTGATCATCGCCCTCGGCTTGCTGGTGGACGACGCGATGATCACTGTGGAGATGATGGTCACGCGCCTGGAAATGGGCGAGACCCGGGAGCAGGCGGCGACATTCGCCTACACCTCGACGGCGTTCCCGATGCTCACCGGTACGCTGGTGACTGTGGCCGGTTTCGTGCCCATCGGGCTCAATGCCAGTTCTGCCGGTGAATACACCTTCACCCTGTTCGCGGTGATCGCCGTGGCCATGCTTGTGTCTTGGGTGGTGGCGGTGTTCTTTGCACCAGTGATCGGCGTGCACATCCTCAGTGCCAACGTGAAACCCCATGCAGCCGAGCCCGGTCGCATTGGTCGTGCGTTCAACCATGGCTTGTTGTGGTCGATGCGCAACCGCTGGTGGGCAATCGGCATCACGGTTGTGTGCTTTGTGCTGGCGGTGTTTTGCATGCGTTTTGTGCAGAACCAGTTCTTCCCATCCTCCGATCGCCCGGAAATTCTGGTCGACCTGAACCTGCCGCAAAACGCCTCGATCGACGAGACCCGCAAGGCCGTCGACAAGCTCGAAGCGACGCTCAAGGGCGACGACGACATCGTGCGCTGGAGCACTTACATAGGCCAGGGTGCGATCCGTTTCTACCTGCCGCTCGATCAGCAACTGCAAAACCCGTACTACGCGCAACTGGTTATCGTCAGCAAAAACTTCGAGTCCCGCGAGGCCCTGAGTCAGCGTCTGCGTGAGCGTTTGCACAAGGATTTCGTTGGTATCGGCAGCTACGTGCAAGCGCTGGAAATGGGCCCGCCGGTGGGGCGGCCGATCCAGTACCGGGTCAGCGGCAAGGACATCGATCAGGTGCGCAAGCACACCATCGACCTCGCCACCGAACTGGACAAGAACCCGCACATCGGCGAGATCATTTACGACTGGAACGAGCCGGGCAAAGTCCTGCGCATCGACATCGCTCAGGACAAGGCGCGCCAGCTCGGGCTGTCGTCCGAAGACGTGGCGAACCTGATGAACAGCATCGTCAGCGGCTCGCCGTTGACCCAGGTCGATGACGATATCTACCTGATCAACGTCGTTGGGCGTGCCGTGGATTCCGAGCGCGGAACTCCGGAAACCCTGCAGAACCTGCAAATCGTCACGCCGAGCGGTACGTCGATTCCGCTACTGGCGTTCGCCACCGTGCGTTATGAACTGGAGCAGCCGTTGGTGTGGCGCCGCGACCGCTTGCCGACCATCACCATCAAGGCGTCGGTGCGCGATGAAATCCAGCCGACCGATCTGGTGAAACTACTCAAGCCGTCCATCGATGCCTTCGCCGAAAAACTTCCGGTCGGCTACAAAGTCGCCACCGGCGGTACGGTGGAGGAAAGCGGCAAGGCGCAAGGCCCGATTGCCAAGGTATTGCCACTGATGCTGTTCCTGATGGCGACGTTCCTGATGATCCAGTTGCACAGCGTGCAGAAGATGTTCCTGGTGGCGAGTGTCGCCCCGCTGGGGCTGATCGGCGTGGTGCTGGCGCTGGTGCCGACCGGTACGCCGATGGGCTTCGTAGCGATTCTGGGGATTCTGGCGCTGATCGGCATCATCATCCGCAACTCGGTGATTCTGGTGACGCAGATCGATGAGTTCGAGAAAAAGGGCTACGCGCCGTGGGATGCAGTGGTGGAAGCCACCGAGCATCGACGTCGACCGATTCTGCTGACGGCAGCGGCGGCCAGCATGGGCATGATCCCGATTGCCCGGGAAGTGTTCTGGGGCCCGATGGCCTACGCGATGATCGGTGGGATCGTGATTGCGACACTGCTGACGCTGCTGTTTCTACCGGCGCTGTATGTCGCTTGGTACAAGATTCGTGAACCGAAGAAGGATGCTGCCTGATACAAAAGCAAAAGATCGCGGCCTGCGGCAGCGCCTGCATGGGAACGCATTCTCCTGTAGGCGCTGCTGCAGGCTGCGATCTTTTGATCTTTAAGCAGCCCGTCGCCAGACACTCGCCAGCCAAGGCTGTTGCTCTCGGGGCAAACCCGCCGGGCGGAAGTAATGTTCCAGCTCGATAAACCCCGCCGCCGTCAACAACCCGCGCCACGCCTCCAGATCGTGATACGAGCCGTACCGCGGCCCATTCCAGCCCTCACGGTTATCCCCGCGTGGATTGGAACTGAACAACACCCCACCCGGTTTCAACGTCCCGCGCAGTTGTTGTAACACCCGTGGCAACTCTTGCAACGGCACATGAAATAGCACCGCATTGGCGAAGATGCCGTCGAAGTGTTCGGCCGGCAGATCAAGCTTCAGAAAATCCTGGCACCACACCTCGCAGCCACTGTCTTCACGGGCCATTTGCGCAAACTTTTCTGAACCGTCGAGGCCGACCGCGACGTGGCCCATGCGCGTAAATGTCTGCAAGTCCCGCCCCGGCCCACAGCCGAAATCGAGAATCGTAAACGGCGCTGTGCCCTGAATGTGCCGCACAAGCGCGTCGATGTTCTGACTGACATCGTGATCGCGGGTGCCCTCACGGAAATCTTCGGCCACCGAGTTGTAGTGGCCGAGGGTCGTGGCGGTGATCTGTTCGAGGTCGCTGGGTGTCTGCTTCATGACGGTGGCTGCGTGGCAAAAAGGAGGTGGGGCTGACTATAAGCGCTTTTGCGCCGAAGAGGATCGCAGCCAGCGACAGCTCTTGCAGGGACAGCATAAAAATCCAACGTTTGTGCAATACATATGTACCGCACCTGGCGGTTCGCAATCGGATGCAATGACGCCTGCGCGATAGACGACTATCGCGATGTCTGCCCTGTTTTTTTCTTCGGGGGGATTCACTCAAAAAAAGGATTTTCATGAGAACTGTCAGCAAACCCGGTTCCACTTCGCCGTCCAACCGCAATACGCTGGATGCCACACCCACCCGTAAAAGATCCGGCCATACGCCGTCTGACGACGGGACGCCGTTGAAGGTTTTTCGTCCTGACGAAGTTTCAGAGGGAGGGGCGCCCGCTCAGCCTGCTGAACCGTCATCCCCGGCAATCACGACGACCGCGTTGCAATCGGCTCAGATCTTGCCCATGCAGCCAGTGACCGGTTCACTGGCGCGCTACAGCTTGAGAGCACCGGCCAACCTGCCCGCAGCCAATGCTCTGGGCTTGAGGGTGTTCAAGAACCGAATCTATGTCGATATCGCGCCCGGCGAGATCGTCCTGGTTCGGGAAACCGGCAAGGCCGGTGAATATCGGGCGGCGCTGGTATCTGAATTGGCAGCTTTGGGGCCGGTGTTGTTTTACCACCCGCAAAGCAAGACCTGGACGCTCGAACGGCCGCAGCCTCTGCCCGAGCCCGGCAAAGTCATTGATATCGACATCGATCAGCTCATTCGCAAGGTCAGAAAAGACCATGCCCAGAAACACCTAGTGCATACCGGTAACGATGATTCATTTGAGTACACCGCGGCACAGAAGGGCACGCTGGTCGCGCGCGGGTTGAGGCAGTTTCCGCCGGAACAGGCGGCGATCATTCGCTCGGAGCTGCAAGCGGTCGAAAACATTTTCGCTGATGCGGGACATGCCATTGGCCAGAAGTACAAAGACGCCGACGCGGTTTACCAAAGCTTCTTTGGCGTTGATCACCATGCTGTTACGCAGCAATTCGCCGATTCAGTCGCCCGAGGCCAGGCCCTGTCCAGAGAGTATCAAGGGATCTGGGGAGGCGAGAAATTCCTCGGGATTGATGAAGACAGCAACAGCGCGGCCTGGATGTACAAAAAAGATTTTCACGGCCGCTTCTTCATCAATCGCAAGTACATGCAGCGCGGGGTTTTGAGCGTTTCACTGGGCCATGAAATGTTGCACACCAACAGAATTGACCGGTTCCAGACCATCGGGCCGAACGCGGCGGATTATTTCTATCTGGACAGCCGACTGGGCCGCTTGCTGGATTGGGATTCGCTGGCCGTTTACGACGTACCGGAGCGCGGTGTCTGCGAAGCGATCATGCGCGGCGGTTTGACGGTCGAGTATTTGAACGCCTTTACCAGTGACCACGATAACTTCCTGTTCGGCGTCAGCGATTACCTCGGAGTTGGCGATGATCTGGAGCTTCAGGCGGCGGTTGATCTGTTCAATGCAAACCCGTCACTGCGAGCGCACTTGGCGGTCAACAACGCTGACAGCCTTGTATACGCGGCAAAAAGCATGCAGACGCTGCATCGAAGCAAAATTGAATATGCATGGCTCGACAGCCTGATTGATGATTGAGGCGCATGCCCCAGAACGGAAAGGAATCGTAGCCTGCGGTATTTCTCATAGGAGCTGCCGCAGGCTGCGATCTTTGGCTCTGGCCTCAGCGTTTGTTCAAGCCGCGGGCGAGGCGATCCCCACCCAACTGAATAACCGCCACCAACGCCACCAGCAGCACAATCACCGTCAACATGATCTGGCTGTCAAAACGCTGATACCCGTAGCGATAGGCAATATCCCCCAAGCCACCCGCGCCAATCGCCCCGGCCATGGCCGAGGAGTTGATCATCGTCACCAGCGTAATGGTGAAACCGCCGACAATCCCAGGCAGCGCCTCGGGCAACAGCACATGCCAGACAATGTGCCAGCGCCGGCAACCCATGGCCTGCGCCGCTTCGATCAGGCCATGATCGACCTCACGCAGACTCACCTCGGCAATCCGCGCAAAGAACGGTGTCGCCGCGATGGTCAGTGGCACCACCGCCGCCCACACGCCGTAGGTGGTGCCGACAATCAACCGGGTAAACGGAATCAGCGCGACCATCAGGATCAGAAACGGGATCGAGCGAAACAGGTTCACGAATGCGCCCAAGGCACGGTTCAACACTGGCGCTTGGTAGATCCCGCCCTTGTCGCTGGTGACCAGAATCACCGCCATGGGAATCCCCACCAGCAACGCGATCAGCGATGACACGCCGACCATCAGAAACGTGTCGATAAAACCCTGCAGCAAGCGCTCAAACCACATAACCCAAGACCTCCACCCGTTGTGCCCATTGCCCGGCACGTTCGCGCAATTGTTCGGCGCTGAACGCTGAACCGCTGACAGCCAGCAGCAGTTGCCCAAGCACATGCCCCTGAATCCGTTCCACGCCGCCCTGAAGCAATTTCACCCGGCCACCGAGGGCAGCAAACAGCGCCGCCAGATCCGGCTCGTCACTGGCACTGCCGGTGAACTGCAAACGCAGCACTACTGCGGCTTCGGAGGAGGGCGGTTGTGTATGCAAGCGGCTTTGTAATTCTTCCGGCAACGCGTGTTGCAGCGGCGTGAGCAAGGTCTGGCTGACCTCGTGTTGCGGATTGCCGAAAACTTCCCACACCGGGCCTTGCTCGACGATGCGTCCGTGCTCCAGCACCACCACGCGGTCGCAGATTTCGCGGATCACCGCCATCTCATGGGTAATCAAAACGATGGTCAGGCCCAGGCGCTGATTAATCTCGCGCAGCAGGCCGAGAATCGACTGGGTGGTTTCCGGATCCAGCGCCGAGGTGGCTTCGTCGCACAACAAAATATCCGGGTCATGCACCAGCGCGCGGGCAATGCCGACACGCTGTTTCTGCCCGCCGGAAAGTTGTGCCGGATATGCCTTGTGTTTGGCTTGCAGGCCGACCAGCTCGAGCAGTTCGCGGACCTTTTTCTCGCGTTGATCTTTCGGTACACCCGCGACTTTCAGCGGCAGTTCGACGTTTTGCCAAACGGTCTTGGCCGACATCAGATTGAAGTGCTGAAAGATCATGCCGATGCGGCGGCGCAGGGCGACCAGGCGGTCTTCATCGAATTCGCCGATGTCGACCTGATCGATCAGCACACGCCCGGAAGTCGGTTGCTCCAGACGATTGATCGTGCGGATCAGCGACGATTTGCCGGCGCCGCTGCGGCCAATGATGCCGAACACTTCACCGCGCTGAATCGCCAGGTCAATGCCTTGCAGCGCCGCGACCGGGCCTTGGTGGCCGTCGTAGGTTTTACCCAGGCCGATGAAGCGCACGTGGGCGCGATTCAACTCAGGATGAAGATCGGTTTTTTCAGCACGTTGTGGCTCTGGAATTTCCAGTCGCCGTTGGGTCGCGGCCGTCATGCTCAGCTTTCCCAACCGGCCTGATACAGCTTGCCGTGGGCCTTGTCCAGCGCAGCGCGAACGACTGGCGAATGCTGGTAAATGTCGACGAACTTGATCAGGCGCGGGTCGGTTTTGCTCTTCGGCTGGATCACGAACTGGATCACGTATTCCTTGTGATCGAGGCCGTCAAACAGCAGTGCGGAACTGGCATCGAAAGTCTTCGCCAGACGAATGTAGGCCGGGTAGCCCTGGACCAGGTCGGCGTCGTCGTAGGCGCGCACCAGTTGCACGGCTTCGACCTGAAGGATTTTGATTTTCTTCGGATTGGCGACGATGTCGTCTTCGGTGGCCTTGTAACCGACGCCCGGTTTCAATGTGATCAAACCGGCCTTGGCCAGCAGTTGCAGACCGCGACCGCTGTTGATCGGGTCGTTGGCGATGGCGACGCTGGCGCCTTCTGGAAGCTCATCGAAGCTTTTGTATTTCTTCGAATAGAGGCCGACGTTGTTGATGATTCCCGGCGCGAATGGCACCAGATCAAAACCGGATGCGGCCTTGGCGTTTTCGAGGAACGGGATGTGCTGGAAGTAGTTCACGTCGATGTCACCGGCGGCGAGGCTGACGTTCGGCGCGATCCAGTCGGTGAACTCGACCAGTTCGACTTTCAGGCCCTGTTTGGAGGCTTCTTCGACCGCGGCTTCCAGCGGGATGGCGAACGCGGCGGTGGTGCCGATTTTCAGCGGTGCGTCGGCGGCGAAGACTGCCGAGCTGAACAGGCCGAAGGCCAGGGCCAGTGCTTTGACTGGGTGGGACAGGAATTTCTGGGTCATGATGGTTTTCCAGTCAGTGCATAAATGTGTGGTGTCTGGTCAGGCCTCTTCGCGAGCAGGCTCGCTCCCACATTTGGAATGCATCCCCTGTGGGAGTGAGCCTGCTCGCGAAGCTTTAGCGGCGAAACGCTGCGCCTGTGTGTTGCTCGGGCAACTGCGCCTCACCGTGAAACAACTTCTCGCGCAGGCTGCCGTTGTCGTACGCGGTCTTGTACGACCCACGCCGCTGCAATTCCGGAATCACCTGTTCAATGAAATCCACATAGCTTTCCGGGGTGACGATGCGGGTCAGGTTGAAGCCGTCGAGGCCGGTTTCGGCGATCCACGACTCCAGTTCATCCGCGACTTGCTCGGGCGAGCCGACCACGGTGATGTAGCGACCACCGAGGGCGTGCTGGTCGAGCAATTTGCGCCGGGTCCAGTCGTTGTTTTGCAGGTTCCTGGTGGCGGACTGGATGGCGTTGCTCTTCACGTACTGGATCGGTTCGTCGATTTCGTACTGGGAAAAGTCGATCCCGGTGGACGCCGAGAAATGCGCCACGCCGGCCTCGGCACTGGCGTAGCTGAGGTACTCGGCGTGCTTGGCCCACGCGGCTTCTTCGGTTGCACCGACGATCACGTTGAGGCCCATGAACACTTTGATGTCCTCGGGATTGCGCCCGGCCTCGACGGCGCTGGCACGCACCTTGTCCACTTGCACCTTGGTCGACGGTTTGTTCTGACCGCTGATGAACACGCACTCGGCGTGACGCCCGGCGAACAGCAAGCCGCGATCGGAACTGCCGGCCTGAAACAGCACAGGCGTGCGTTGCGGTGACGGCTCGCAGAGGTGATAGCCCTCGACCTGATAGAACTCGCCCTTGTGTTCGACCTTGTGCACTTTCTCCGGCTGCGCGTAGATCCGCTGCTTGCGGTCGTTGAGCACCGCGCCGTTTTCCCAGCTGCCTTCCCAGAGTTTGTAGAGAACTTCGAGGTATTCGTCGGCCTGGTCATAGCGGCGATCATGCTCGACCTGCTCGCTGAGGCCCATCGCTTTGGCGGCGCTGTCGAGATAACCGGTGACGATGTTCCAGCCGACGCGACCACGGCTCAAATGATCGAGGGTCGACATGCGTCGGGCGAACAGATACGGCGGCTCATAAGTGAGGTTGGCGGTCAGGCCGAAACCGAGGTTTTTGGTCACGGCAGCCATCGCCGACACCAGCAGCAGCGGATCGTTGACCGGCAACTGGATCGACTCTTTCAGCGTCACGTCCACCGAGTTCTGATAGACGTCGTACACGCCGACGATGTCGGCAATGAACAGGCCGTCGAACAGTCCGCGCTCCAGCAACTGCGCCAGTTCGGTCCAGTATTCAAGGGTGTTGTAGCGAGTGGAGGTGTCGCGCGGATGCGTCCACAAACCATGGTTGATGTGCCCGATGCAGTTCATGTTGAATGCGTTGAGCAGAATTTTTTTCTTCGCCATCAGATGGTCCCCCGCAGCGGCGGGTTTTCATCGTTGAGGTAGTAATTGCCCACCGCGTGATACTTCCAGCGCACCGGATCGTGCAGGGTGTGCACGCGGGCGTTGCGCCAGTGACGGTCGAGGCCGTGTTCGATCAGGGTGGCCTGGCTGCCGGCCAGTTCGAACAGCGAGCTGCCGGCGGCCAGGGAAATTTCGGTACTGATCGCGCGTGCTTCGGCGACGGCAATCGACGCGGCGGCGACAGTCTCGGCGGTCAGTTCGGCTTGAGCTTGATCGAGGAATTCGCCGGCGCGTTCGAGCAGTGCTTCGGTGGCATGCAGGCGAATGCTCAAGTGACCGAAGCTCTTCAGCGTCAGCGGATCTTCGGTGGCTTTGTCGTTGCCCGAGTCGATCCATGGCCGGGTTTTGCTGCGCACGAAGTGCAGCGCATCTTCGTAAGCGGCGCGGGCGATGCCGGTGTCGATGGCGGCGTGGAGGATCTGCGCCAGCGGGCCAACGGTGGTCGGGCGTTCGAAGGCGCTCTGGAACGCAATCACATCTTCGGCGGCAACGTAGACGTCTTCGAATACCACCGAACCACTGCCGGTGGTGCGCTGGCCGAATCCGCTCCAGTCGTCGATCACGCTCAGGCCTTTGCTGTCGCGGGGCACAAAGGCCAGTTGCTGCACACCGTTTTCATCGACCACTGAAGTCGGAATGCGTTGGGCGTAAATCGCACCGGTCGCATAAAACTTGCGGCCGTTGATGCGGTAGCCATCGCCGTCACGCTTGAGGCTGGTGACGCGGTCATGAGCGGTTTTGGTACCCAGCTCCGCGAGGGCATTGCCGAAGCGTTGGCCGGCCAGCACTTCTGCGTACAGACGTTGTTTCTGTTCGTGGCTGCCGTTCACCCGCAGCACTTCGAGGGCATAGAAATGGTTCTGCGGAATCTGTCCGAGAGAGCCGTCAGCCTGGGCGATCAGGGCGATGACTTTGGCCAGGGTCACGTTGGATACGCCGGCGCCACCGTACTCTTTGGGCACGCTGATGCCCCACAGGCCCGAGCGCGAAAACACGTCGAGTTCCGGCAAGGGCAGGCGACGTTCACGGTCACGAATCGCGCTGTCGCGTTTGAAGTCTTCGGCCAGGTCGCTGGCGACGATCAGGGCTTGCTCATCGCTGGTGATGACCGCGACGGGATGGGAAAAAGTCATAGGTTTCTCCAGATGTCTGGTCGTCTCAGATCCAGGAATGGCGAGCCGGCAAAGTGCCGTTGAGGCGATAGGCGCCGACCGCGTGATACTTCCAGCGCACCGGGTCGTGCAGGGTGTGCACCCGGGCGTTGCGCCAGTGGCGGTCGAGGTTGAATTCGGCGAGGGTCGCGCGACTGCCGGCCAGTTCGAAAAGTTTTTCGCTGGCCAACAGCGAGATCTCGGTGGTCAGCACTTTGGCTTCGGCCACAGCAATCGAGGCGCGGGCGGCGGAGTCGGCGGTAAGCGGCGCGGCGTGCACCTGATCGAGCACTTGCCCGGCCTTGCGCAGCAGCGCTTCGGCGGCGTGCAGTTCGATTTTCAGCCTGCCGATATCGGCGATCACGTAGAGGTCATCGCTGGCGCGTTCGACCTTGGCGTCGATCCATGGCCGCGCGCGGGTTTTGACAAAGTCGATGGCGTCGTCGATGGCGCCTCGGGCGATCCCGGCATCGATGGCGGCCTGAATCAATTGCGACACGGCGCCTTGGGTATTCGGTTTCTCGTTGATCTTCCAGTTATCGACGACCAGCCCCGCTTCGACACGCACGTTGTTCAGCAAAATCGTGCCGCTGGCGGTGGTGCGCTGACCGAAGCCCGACCAGTCGTCGACGATGCGCAAACCCGGAGTGCCACGACGGACGAATGCCAGCACCTGCTTGCCGTCATCGTTGAGCGCCTTGACCGCGACCCAGTGCGCGAACAGTGCGCCGGTGGAGTAAAACTTCTGGCCGTTGATCACGAAATCGTCGCCGTCGGCGGTGATTCGCGCTTTCAGTTCCAGAGTGTTTTTGGTGCCGCGCTCAGGGCCGGCATTGCCGATGCGCCAGCCTTCCAGAACACTCTGGAACAACTGCTTTTTCTGTTCTTCAGTGGCACTGCCGAGCACCAGATTGATGATGCCGAACTGGTTCTGCGGGATCTGTCCCAGCGCCGGGTCGGCCGCGGAAATGATCGCGAACACCTCGGCCAACGTAACGAAGGAAACCTGCGGACCACCGTACTCGCGCGGGATGGCGATGCTGCCTAGGCCGCTGCGGGTGAACTGTTCGATTTCCGACCACGGCAGCTTGCGCTGGCGGTCGCGTTTGGCGGCCTGCACGCGGGCGACTTGCGCCAGCTCCTGCGCGGCCTTGATGGCTTGGGCGTCGTTGCGCAAGACCTGCGCGGGCAACAACAACGGGGCGATGTCCAGATCTGACTGGATGGTTGCATCTGCCAGACTGGACATCAGTGCCGCTCCTTGGCTGCACGCAATGCCCTGGCGATCTGCACTGGGGTGATTGTGTTCCGGACCATACTACCTACCTCACATCTCATGAAAAACGCCGCAAAAGTGCGGCGAAAGAAAGAATGTCCGGTGGTCCGGTTCATATACCCTAAGCGTGTATAAATATTAAATAAACTAACTTTTAGGAATATGTATAGAAGGGGTGATGGTCTGGATGGTTAAGAATTCCAGGAGCGATAGAGATCATGTGGTGAATCAATATTGTGGTGGGGAGATTTATCCCCTCACCACAGAAGCTCTCTTGCCGCAGACAGGTTGTTCACTCCTTGTACGATTCAGCTGCCTTGAACATCGGCTTCAGCGGCACCTTCAAGTAAGGATTCACACAACCGATCTTCAGCGTCCGTGGCGGCGCCCAGCGGGAGTTGTTGCCGACCCGGTCGAGGATGCAATAGGTCACGTCCAGGCGCAGATCCTCGCCTGCCTCGACAATCACTGATGGAGGCACCCAGACCTGAATCGACAGTCCGACATCCGCGGGCGTGATCGGCGCCAGATCCATGCGCACGTCGCCCCAGCGCAAAGTGATGGCGTCGCCTTCGGCCATGTTCAGGTAGGGCTCGATAGTCAGTGGTACACCGCGTTTGATCTGGTTCGGATTCACACCCTGGCGGTGAATCGTTTCGGGAATCGTCACGGGCGCCAGCTGCTGGTTTTCGTCACCACAAAGGGCTGACGGCAGGCCGCCGGGACAATCGAGCTTGACCTCAACCCGCGTCGCCGCCGATAACGCTGCACCTTGACCGACCTGCATCACCCGGTAGTGGATGCGCGCAGTACCGCTGGCAATAAAACTCTCCGGCACCCGCAGGCTGACCGACGCGCCGACGTCCTCGATCTTCAGCACACTTGAGGCGACATAGCATTTGTTCCAGAACAGTTCGATCAGGTCGCCGCAGTCCATGTCGGGGTAGGGCGGCACGTTGACCAACAGATGTCCGGCATCGGCCAGATTGATGCCGGTTTTTTGCGCTGACGCCAGGGTCGGCGCTGCGAGTTCGGGGGTATGCGAAGTGCGGGTCATCGATTTCTCTCCTTGAAGTCTTGCAGCGAAGTCCGTTTCTGGAAGAACAAAAGGCGCGTATCAATCGGCAATAAAGTTGTGAACTTGTGTTCATGTTTAATGCGCGTTGATTTAGATTGGGTAACGCCTGCTGGCGACTAGATAAGAGTGTGAGGAGAGGGGTGTCAATAGACGGTTTTAGTTAATTCGTGAATTACCGGTTAATCAGAAACTTCCTACAATGCCGAGGTCGTATGCCTAGGCGGTATAGCGAATGAGGCTACAAATCTCGAGGGTTTTTGCCGGTTTTTCCACGAAGTTATTTGCAACCAGTCACTCGCCATGCGACGTCTGTCAGACACGTGTTATCTGTTGCAGAACATATATAGGTACAGCGCGATTGATGTTTATTTGTAGGTGTTTATAAGAAGGAATGAAGGCAGGGTAAAGATAACTTCCATCCGTGGAAGTTGGAGGTTGGTGCGTTTGAAGTTCTCAGGCGTGATTCAGGAACTTGCTGAGGAATTGTTGGGTGCGTTCTTCTTTCGGGTTGGCGAACAGCGCTTTCGCTTCGCCTTGCTCGACAATCACACCCTTGTCGAAAAACACCACACGGTTGGCCACGTCGCGGGCGAAGCCCATTTCGTGGGTGACGATCACCATGGTGCGTTTCTCCTCGGCGAGGCCGCGGATGGTCGCCAGCACTTCACCCACCAGTTCCGGATCGAGGGCCGAAGTCGGCTCGTCGAAGAGGATCACTTCCGGCTCCATCGCCAGCGCCCGGGCAATCGCCACGCGCTGTTGCTGACCGCCGGACAGACGACGCGGATAGGCGTCTTCCTTGCCAGCCAGACCGACCTTGGCCATCAGCTTTTTGCCCAGGGCAATCGCTGCGTCGCGCGGCATCTTCTTGACCACGATCGGGCCTTCGATGACGTTTTCCAGAGCGGTGCGATGGGGGAACAGGTTGAAGTTCTGAAACACGAAGCCCACGTGCTGGCGCAGATTGCGCACCAGACTTTGCTGCTGGTTCAGCGGGCGGCTGGTATCGATTTCGATATCGCCGACCTTGATCCGGCCACTGGTGGGTTGCTCCAGGAAGTTAAGGCAGCGCAGGAATGTGGTTTTTCCCGAGCCGCTGGGGCCGATGATCGCGACCACCTCGCCTTCCTTCACTTCAAGATCAATGCCGTTGAGCACGACTTGATTCTTGAATTGCTTGGTCAGTTTTTCCACGACAATCATCGCGTCAGGACTCCTGGTCATGCCGATTGACCCGCTCTTCCAACTTGTTCTGAAAGTGCGAAAGCACCGTGGCCAGAATCCAGTAGATCAGCGCGGCGGCAAGATACATGGTGAAGACTTCGAAAGTCCGGGCGGTAATCAACTGCGCCTGACGGAACAGCTCCGGCACCTGAATGGTGGCGGCCAGTGCCGTGTCCTTGACCAGTGAAATGAAGCTGTTGCCCAGCGGCGGCAACGCCGTGCGCATCGCTTGCGGCAGGATGGCCCGGCGCAGCGTTTGCGCGCGGGTCATGCCGATGCTCGCGGCTGCTTCCCATTGCCCGCGCTCGATCGAACCGATCGCGGCGCGGAGGATTTCACAGGCGTAGGCGGCCATGTTCAGCGAGAAGCCGATCAGTGCTGCTGGCAGCGGATCGAGTTCCAGACCCAATTGCGGCAAGCCGTAATAGATCACGAACAGTTGCACCAGCAACGGCGTGCCGCGAAAGAACGACACGTAGATGCGGGCCAGCCAACTGACCGACTTGAAGCGTGACAGGCGCATCAGTGCCAAGCCAAAGCCCAGCAGCAAACCGAAGAACATGCCGCCGAGGCTGAGGACTACCGTGTAGTACGCGCCCTTGAGCAGAAAGGGCGCGGAGTCCAGTGCGAGTTGGAAAGCTTCTTCCATTATTTAGTGACGTCAGCGTTGAAGTATTTCGTGGACAGCTTCTCGAGGGTGCCGTCGGCACGCAGTTCGTCCAGTGCCTTGTTCAGGGCTGCCAGCAGTTCAGGCTCGCCTTTGCGCAGGGCGATTCCGGATTCCTGACGGGAGAAGGCTTCGCCGGCAGCGACGGTTTTCGGCGCTTTCTTGGCGTACTCAAGTGCGGCCAGACGATCGATCAGAATGGCGTCGGTGCGGCCGTTGTTCAGGTCGGCAAACTTGGTCGGATCATCATCGTAGGTACGCACGTCGGCACCCGGCACGTTGGCGCGGACCCACTGTTCGTAGTTGGTGCCCAGGCCTACACCGACTTTCTTGCCGGACAGATCATTGTCGGTTTTGATGTTCAGCGCCGCTTCCTTGCTCTTCAGCACCAGCGCCTGAATCCCGGAAACGGTGTACGGCTCGGAGAAGTCATACTTCTTCTTGCGCTCGTCGGAGATGGTCACCTGGTTGACGACGACGTCCAGACGCTTGGATTCCAGCGCAGCGAGAATACCGTCCCACTTGGTCGGCTGAATCTTGGCTTTGACGCCGAGTTTTTGCGCCAGGGCTTCGGAGAGTTCGACTTCGAAACCGGACAGCTTGCCGTCGGCATCGACGAAGCTGAACGGTGGGTAGGTGCCTTCCAGGCCGACGTTGATAACGCCCTTGTCCTTGATCTGTTGCAGCTGCTCACCGGCTACTGCCTGGCCGATCAGGCCGGCGCTCAGTGCCAGACCCAGCGAACCGACCAGCAGATTGCGACGTAGTGCGGAAAAATTCATGACAAGCCCCTGTGTTTTCTTATGGAAGACGCTTAAGGAAAGTGTGCGAATCCGGGAGTTGGACGACAGCGCTATCCTGCCTTAAAGCAGCTTATGCGTCTCTCGCGAAATTCGCCTGCGGCGAGACTATAAGATGCCTGCTTTAGACTTGAAAATACTTAATATTCTAAATGTTATTCTTTTTTGGAATAAGTGTTGTCTGTGGAAAAGATCGCAGCCTGCGGCAGCTCCTACAGTTGATCCCATGTAGGAGCTGCCGCAGGCTGCGATCTTTTGATCTTTCTCCTACAGAAAATCCTTATAGGCAAACAACGCCGGCGCGCCACCGGTGTGCAGGAAGATGATCGGCCCTTCCTCGAAACGACCGCGGCCAATTCCGTCCAGCAACCCGGCCATGGCCTTGCCGGTATAGACCGGATCAAGCAGCACCGCGTCCTGACTCGCCAGCAGTTTCACCGCGGCCAGCGTCCCGGCATTCGGTTCGCCATAACGCGGGCCAAAGTATTCGTCCCACAGTTCGACTTTGAAGCTGTCCGGCAGCGCGACGCCGAGCAGGTCCGCCGTGCGTTCGGCGAGGCCCTGAACCTTCGGTCGCTGATCTTCTTCACTGCGCGACACCGTCACACCGATCACCGGAAGTTGCGGCAGCGCTTCGCTCAACGCCAGCGCGAGGCCGCTGTGTGTCCCGGCGCTGCCCGAGGCCAGCACCACGGCGGCGAAGTCGAGGCCGGTGTCCCTGATCTGCTCGGCCAGTTCGAGGCCCGCGCGCACGTAACCCAGCGCGCCGAGCGCATTGGAGCCACCGATCGGCACCAGATACGGTTTCTTGCCGTTGCTGCGCAGACGCACGGCGAGGGCCGCCAGTTGTTCGTCGGCGTTGTCGAGGTTGTCGACCAGTTCAACTTTGGTATCGAACAGATCCAGCAACAGCCGATTGCCGTTACCGGTGTAATTGCTGTCGTCGGTGCCCAGCGGATTTTCCAGCAGCGCGACGCAGCCCAGACCAAGTTTGGCGGCGAGTGCGGCGGTCTGGCGGACGTGGTTCGATTGCAGCGCACCAGCGGTGATCAGCGTGTCGGCACCTTGCGCGAGTGCATCGGCGGCGAGGTATTCGAGTTTGCGCAGCTTGTTGCCGCCCATGGCCAGCGGCGTCAGGTCATCGCGTTTGATGTACACGTCACGGCCGAGCCAGGTGGACAGGCGTTCGAGTTTTTCCAGAGGCGTCGGTTGGCCGAGCAGGTCGAGGCGGTTAAAGCGGGCAAGCTGTTGTTTGATCGGTTGTGTGGACATGGTTCCGTACTGGCGGAGGAAGATGAAAGGACTATAGGCACGCGCTTTTGCAGGGGCAACCGTGAATCGCTTATAGCCAAATGGACTGAGCCCAGCACTATCGGTTCTTAATTCGTCCTCGCAGGCATGCCGTAAAGTGGTCGCCGTTGACGCGGCCAGACAGTCCGGCCGCCCGTGAGGAGTCTTTACCGTGAGCGAACGTTCCAGCCATTGGCAATTGCAGACCATCGTCAGCCAACTGCGCGGCGCGCGGGATCAGTGGCGTGCACAAAATGGCCGGGCTTCCGGCGAGCAGGGTGGCCGCGAGTTGCCCTCGCGGGCGGCGATGGCAGAGATTCTCGAAGCGCTGTGCGGTGCGTTGTTTCCGATGCGCCTGGGGCCGGTGGATCTGCGTGAAGAGAGTGAAGACTTCTACGTCGGCCACACCCTCGATGTCGCATTGAATGCCTTGCTGGCGCAGACACGGCTGGAGTTGCGTTACGTCGCCCGCCACAGCGCCCAGGCCGATACCGAAGTCGAAGCCCGCGCGATCCAGATCGTGCAGGATTTTGCCCTGGCCTTGCCGGGGCTGCGCACGTTGCTTGATACCGATGTGCTGGCCGCTTATCACGGTGACCCGGCAGCGCGCAGTGTCGATGAAGTGTTGCTCTGCTATCCGGGAATTCTGGCGGTGATTCACCATCGTCTGGCGCACCACTTGTACCGCGCGGGACTGCCGTTGCTGGCGCGGATCAGCGCGGAAATTGCGCACTCGGCCACCGGTATCGATATCCACCCGGGCGCGCAGATCGGCCGCAGTTTCTTTATCGATCACGGTACGGGTGTGGTGATTGGCGAAACCGCGATCATTGGCGAGCGGGTGCGGATTTATCAGGCCGTGACGTTGGGTGCCAAGCGCTTCCCGGCGGATGAAGACGGGCAGTTGCAGAAGGGCCATCCGCGCCATCCGATTGTTGAGGATGATGTGGTGATATATGCCGGGGCGACGATTCTTGGGCGGATTACGATTGGCAAGGGGTCGACGATTGGCGGCAACGTGTGGCTGACGCGCAGTGTGCCGGCGGGGTGCAACCTGACCCAGGCCAATCTGCAGCATGATGACGGGACGCAGAAGTAGGCGTCTGACATTTGTGTTGTGTTATCCGGCCTCTTCGCGAGCAGGCTCGCTCCCACATTGGATCTGTGATCGACACAAATCTCCTGTGGGAGCGAGCCTGCTCGCGAATGTACATCAGTCTGAAATTCGATAATGGCATTCAGCCAATTCTCCAGTGAACGAATCGCCTCAAACCCACGTCATACCCCTCCTTGAGCTAGCGTTGGATAACTACCGCCCAGCTCTGCGATTAGTCCTTGGCGCCCTATCCATGTTTAACTTGAACGTTCATTCAAGTTAAACCGGTGGTTCGCTGCCCGCTCACAACAGGAGGCTTGCCTTTGCTGAGTCCGATCATTTCAGCCACGTTTCAAACCCTCGAGGTGCACGTTTCATGAGTGCATCGTCTACCCCCGCCAGCGGTCTGGTGCGCATGAATCCGCCGGTGTTCTACTTCGCCGCGACGGTCATTCTGCTGTTTGGTCTCGTTGTCATTGCCATGCCGGAGCAGGCCGGCGCCTGGTTGCTGGAAGCGCAAAACTGGGCGGCCAACACGGTCGGCTGGTACTACATGCTTGCGATGACGCTGTATCTGGTCTTCGTGGTGGTCACCGCGTTATCCGGCTACGGCAAGATAAAACTCGGTGCCGACCACGACGAACCCGAATTCAGTTACCTGTCCTGGGCCGGCATGCTGTTCGCCGCCGGGATCAGCATCACGCTGTTTTTCTTCTGCGTATCCGAACCGCTGACCCACATGCTCCAGCCGCCACAAGGCGAGGCGGGCACGGCAGACGCGGCGCGTCAGGCGATGCAGATTCTGTTTCTGCACTGGGGCCTGCATGGCTGGGGCGTTTTTGCCTTCGTCGGCATGGCGCTCGCCTACTTCGCTTACCGGCATAACCTGCCGCTGGCCCTGCGTTCGGCGCTGTATCCGCTGATCGGCAAGCGCATCAACGGCCCCATCGGCTACGCGGTGGACGGCTTCGGCATCATCGCCACGGTGTTCGGTCTCGGTGCCGACATGGGCTTCGGTGTGCTGCACCTCAACTCTGGCCTGGATTACCTGTTCGGCATCGCTCACACCCAGTGGATTCAGGTCGGCCTGATCACCTTGATGATGGGCGCGGCGATCATCGTTGCCGTGTCTGGCGTCGATAAAGGTGTGCGGGTGATGTCCGACATCAACATGCTGCTGGCCTGTGCGCTGCTGCTGTTCGTGTTGTTTGCCGGACCCACGCAGCACCTGCTCAACACCTTGATCCAGAACCTGGGCGACTACCTCGGCGCCTTGCCGATGAAGAGTTTCGACCTCTACGCCTACGACAAGCCGAGCGACTGGCTCGGTGGCTGGACCGTGTTCTATTGGGCCTGGTGGATCGCGTGGTCGCCGTTCGTGGGCCTGTTTATCGCACGGATTTCCCGTGGCCGGACCATCCGTGAATTCGTTTTCGGCGTGCTATTGATCCCGCTCGGCTTCACCCTCGCGTGGATGTCGATCTTCGGCAACAGCGCGTTGGATCAAGTGCTTAATCACGGCATGAGCGCGCTAGGGATGTCGGCCATCGACAATCCGTCGATGAGCATTTATCTGCTGCTGGAAACCTATCCGTGGAGCAAAACCGTCATCGCCGTGACGGTATTCATCAGCTTCGTGTTCTTCGTCACCTCGGCCGACTCCGGCACAGTGGTGCTCTCGACCCTGTCGGCCAAGGGCGGCAACCCGGACGAAGACGGGCCGAAATGGCTACGGGTGTTCTGGGGGGCGATGACCGCGCTGATCACCAGTGCGCTGCTGTTCTCCGGCAGCATCGACGCGCTGAAATCCGCGGTGGTGCTGACCTCGCTGCCGTTCTCGCTGATTCTGCTGTTGATGATGTGGGGCCTGCACAAGGCGTTCTATCTGGAGTCGCAGAAGCAGATCGCGCAGTTGCATTCGCTGGCGCCGGTCTCCGGTTCGCGGCGCGGCACGGGTGGCTGGAGACAGCGTCTGAGTCAGGCCGTGCACTTCCCGTCGCGTGACGAGGTGTACCGTTTCATGGACACCACGGTGCGCCCGGCGATCGAAGAAGTGACGGCGGTGTTCGTCGAGAAAGGCCTGAACGTCGTCACCCAGCCGGATCCGGCGAATGACAGCGTCAGCCTCGAAATCGGCCATGGTGATGCGCACCCGTTCATCTATCAGGTGCAGATGCGCGGCTACTTCACGCCATCGTTCGCTCGTGGCGGCATGGGTTCCAAGCAGCTCAACAACCGTCGTTACTACCGTGCCGAAGTGCACTTGAGCGAGGGCAGTCAGGACTACGATCTGGTCGGCTACACCAAAGAGCAGATCATCAACGACATCCTCGATCAGTACGAACGCCACATGCAGTTCCTGCATCTGGTGCGTTGATCTACGGCTGGGCGCCGGGACGTTTTACGACTCGGCGCTCAGCACCATGAACAACACCATCGCCGCCAGCGGCACGCCGAACACCGCACTGCCAATCGCTATTTCCGAACCCAGCGGCTGGCCCGCGTGCACCACACCCACCGCGCCATTAATTACCGTCAACGCCAGCCACAGCGCGGCGAAGCCGTAGGCCATGGTCTGCCGGCTGAAGCCGATGCGCTCGCCGATGTAGAGCATCAGGGCGAGCAAGACCAGGCCGAAGAAAATGATGATTGCGGTGTGCATGGCGGGTTCTGCCTGGTGGTTGTGTGTTGCCTGAAAGACCGCAATCGCGAGCAGGCTCACTCCTACCGTGGATCGCGGCTGCCCACAAATCCCGCAGCCAACTCGATTCCTTGTAGGAGTGAGCCTGCTCGCGATAGGGCCACCTCGGTGTTTTTAAAGCATAGCCAAACCAGCCAACCGCGTATTTGTCAGGTGCTTTCGCGCTCGATGACTTGGCAGTGCAGCAGATTGAGTCGTTGCACTTCATCAGTCGGCAATACACCCAGGCTTTCCAGCACGCGTGTTGCGGCGAGTACGCCGATCTCCAATGCCGGGGGTTTGATGGTGCTGAGGCTTGGCAATAGCATTTCGGCGAAGGGGTAATCGCCGAAGCCGAGGACGGCGCAGTCTTCGGGGATTTTCAACCCGGCGCGTTGCCCGGCGAGGAGGCCGCCGGCGGCGAGGTTGTCGTTGGCGAAGATGATCGCGTCTGGGCGCGGTGTGGTGGTCATCAGGGCGTCCATCGCTTGCTTGCCGGCCTCGAATGGCGCGCGATCAGCGTCAGGGGCGAAGACCCAGGGTTCCAGGCCGGATTCTTTTAAAGTCGCCGCGTAACCGTCGCGGCGCTCCAGCGCACTAAGATCTCCCGGGGCACTGTTCTGGACGAAAGCGATGCGCCGGTAGCCTTTTTCCAGCAGATGTTTTGCCGCTGTCACGCCCACTTCGTGGTGGGAAAAACCGATCTGCATCGGCCCGCGATCCGGCTGGTAATCCCACGTTTCGATCACCGGAACATCCGCCTCGGCGATCATTTTTTCCGTGCCCGCACTGTGAAAGTGACTGGTCAGCACCAGCGCTGCCGGCGACCAGCCGAGAAACGCGCGCACCGCGTTTTCTTCCTGCTCGGCACTGAAATAACTCGACGCCAGCAACAGCTGATAGCCATGACGACTGAGCGTATCGCTGAAGCCCTGAATGGTATTGGCGAAGATCGGCCCGGAGATGTTCGGGATAACCATGGCGACGATTTTTCCCCGCGCCGAGGCTAGTCCGCCGGCCACCAGATTGGGCACATAACCCAGCTCTGCAACCACCGCCGCAATGCGCTCGCGGCGTTCGGGCGAGACCTGCTCCGGCTGATTGAAATAACGCGAGACGGTAATCGCCGAAACGCCAGCCTCACGTGCCACCGCATTGAGGGTTATACGTCCGGCACCACGGCGTTTTCGGGGCTTTTCCTGGCTCAAGGTTTGATCCTTCTTAAAAACCAAAAGACATATAAAAGTAATTTTTCAGTATTGGACGCTCTATTGCCGAGTTGCCAATACTGGCGATGTTAGCGCTAACAAAGCGCATTGTCTGCTACTCGCTCGAGCGAATGCCCAAGACACCGATTCAGGCGCTGTCGTCGTAGAACGGCAGCGGTTCAGGGCTAATTTCGAGCGGGCAGAGCATGCACAACATTCCTGGGGCGACACAAAAACTGGCGCAATCGATTCGCGCGGCGGGCTGGCTTTTCACCGGTTTGGCGGCGCTGCCGCTGGCCGATGCTTTCGCGGCCGGGAGCACTGATCAGGAGCCGACCCTCAAGTCGGTGACCGTCACCGCTACCCGCCGCGAAGAGTCGCTGCAAAAGGTGCCGGTCGCGGTGTCGGTAATCGACGGCGAACAATTGGAACGCGATAACCGCAACGGCGTGGCGAGCATCGTTCAGCAAGTGCCGTCGTTGAATTTCCGTACCGGCGCATCGAACAAGGACACCTCGCTGTTTGTGCGCGGCGTCGGCACGATTTCCACCTCACCCGGCGTCGAGCCGACGGTGGCGACGGTGATTGATGGGGTGGTTTATGCGCGTCCCGGTCAGTCGACCCTCGACCTCTTGGACCTTGAGCGCGTCGAAGTGTTGCGCGGCCCGCAAGGCACGCTGTTCGGCAAGAACGCCTCGGCCGGCGTGCTCAACATCACCAGCAAGGCACCGACCGCCGAGACCCACGGTTACATCGATCAGTCGTACTACAGCGGCAACGAAAGCCGCACGCGTTTCGGCATTGGCGGCAGTCTGATTCCGGACACGCTCAAGGGCTCGATCAGCACCTTGTTCGGCACCTACGACGGCAATGTCGACAACAAACACAACGGCCAGGAGGTCAACGGCTACAACCATCGCGGTGTGAGGGGCAAACTGGAATTCACCCCGAACGATGACGTCACCTTCACCCTGATCGGCGACTACATGCAGTCCCACGACGACGGCCCCAATGGCGTTGTCAGCAAATCCCTGACCCCGGCGTTCGCCAATGCGCTGAGCCCGGTCAATGCGACCAGCCACAATCGCGATATCAACACCGACACCCGCACTCACGTCGAGGACACCAATAAAGGTTTGTCCGGCCAACTCGACTGGCAACTGGGCGATTACACCTTGACCTCGATCACTGCGTGGCGTGGCTGGGATAACACCCAATATCAGGATGGCGACCGTCTCGGCACGGTGACGGCGGCGTTTCCCGGCACGGCGGACAAGGGTGATCTGGCCTTCGATCAATACTCGCAGGAACTGCGCCTGGCCTCGCCGAAAGGTGAGTTCCTCGAATATGTCGGTGGCCTGTTCTACATGCACGGCAAGGATGAAGAGACTTATCAGCGCACGCTGACCACGACGACCAGCGTCAACCGTGGCGTTGCTGATTACGGCACCACCAGTGACAGCTACGCAGCGTTCGGCGAGGCGACACTGAACTTCACTTCGGACTTTCGTGGCATCGCCGGTCTGCGCTACACCCACGATGAGCTGGAATACGATCACCGGCGTGTTTCCACTTCGGCGACCACGGTCAGCGGCATCCAGCCGGCAACCCGCAGTTCCGGTTCGGTCGATGAGGACGGCTGGTCCGGTCGTCTTGGCGTGCAGTACGACTTGAGCGACGCAGTCACCACTTACCTGACTTACTCGCGCGGCTACAAAGGCCCGGCCTACAACGTGTTCTTCAACATGCAGCCGCGTGACACCGAAGCGCTGAAACCGGAAACCTCGAACACTTGGGAGGCGGGCATCAAGGCGACGAGCTGGAACAATCGCCTGACGACCAACCTCGCGGTGTTTCACAGCGACTACGACAACTACCAGGCGAACTTTTTCGACACGGTGGCCGGGCAAGTGGTGACGCGCCTGATCAACGCCGGCAGCGTCAGCACCGAGGGTGTGGAACTCGATTACGCCTTGCAGGCGACCCAGCAATTGAAGCTCTCCGGCGCGCTGGCCTACACCCGTGCACGCATCGACGAGTTCGCCTGCCCGTCGGGCGCAGCGGCGTCGTGCAACGTCAACGGCAAGCCGCTGCCGTTCAGCCCGGACTGGAAAAGCTACGTGCGTGCCGACTACACCATCCCGCTGGATAACGGCCTGGATATCGAACTGGGCACCGATTACAGCTGGCAAAGCGAAGTGCAGTACGACATCAGCCAGAACCCTGACACCAAACAGGGCGCCTACGGCCTGTGGAACGCCAGCGTCGCGCTCGCCGATTACAGCAACGGCTGGCGCGTGGCGTTGTTGGGCAAGAACCTCACTGACAAGTCGTATTCGCCGTTACTGGCCAGCGGCGGCAATTACATCTACCGCGCCGTGCCACGCGATGACGAACGCTACTTCGGCGTGCAACTGCGCAAGGACTTCTGAGATGAGCAGACAGATCAAACTCGGTGCATTCCTCATGGCCACCGGGCACCATGTGGCTGCGTGGCGTCATCCCGATGTGCCGGCCAATGCCGGTCTGGATTTCGCCCATTACAAAAGGCTGGCGCAGATTGCCGAGGCGGCGAAATTCGATGCGTTGTTTGTTGCCGACAGCGTCGCAGCGCCAACCCAGGACATCGCCAGTCGCATGGCGCGCTCGGATTACTTTGAGCCACTGACTTTGCTCTCGGCATTGAGCGCGGTGACCGAGCGCATTGGCCTGATCGCCACGGCGACCACCAGTTACAACGAGCCATACCACGTGGCGCGCAAATTCGCTTCGCTGGATCACCTCTCGGGTGGGCGAGCGGGGTGGAACCTGGTGACGTCGGACAATGCTGCCGAGGCGCTGAATTTCGGTCGCGACGAACACATCGGCCACGCCGAACGCTACAGCCGTGCGCGTGAATTTCATCAGGTGGTTACAGGGCTCTGGGACAGTTGGGAGGACGATGCCTTTCACCGTGACAAGGCCAGCGGTGCGTATTACGACCCTTCGAAACTTCACGTGCTGGATCACGTTGGCGAGCACTTTCGGGTGAAAGGCCCGCTGAATGTGGCGCGCTCACCCCAGGGGCAACCGGTGATTGTGCAGGCCGGCTCCTCCGAGACCGGGCGTGAGCTGGCGGCGCAGACCGCAGAAGTGGTGTTCACCGCGCAGACCTCTCTTGTCAGCGCGCAGGCGTTTTATGCCGACCTCAAGGGGCGTTTGCCCAAGTACGGTCGCAGTGCCGATTCACTGAAAATCATGCCCGGGGTTTTTGTCGTGGTCGGGCAGACGGAAGCCGAAGCGCAGGAAAAATGTGAAACGTTTCAGCAATTGGTCGAACCGGAGGTTGGCGTCGCCTTGCTTGGGCGTATGCTGGGCAACTTCGACTTGTCGAAGTACCCGCTGCACGGGCCGTTGCCCGAGTTGCCGCTGACTGACAGCGGTCAGCAGAGTCGGCAGAAGTTGCTGACGGAACTGGCGGGGCGGGAAAACCTCACGCTGGCTGAACTGGGCCGCAAGATTGCCGGTGGTCGCGGGCATTACAGTCTGGTCGGCACGCCGGTGCAGATTGTCGACCGCTTGCAGGAGTGGTTCGAACACGGCGCGGCGGACGGCTTCAATGTGTTGGTACCGCATCTGCCGGGAGGGCTCGAGGACTTTGCCAATGGCGTGGTGCCGGAACTGCAGCGGCGTGGACTGTTCAGAACCGAGTATGAGGGCCGGACATTGCGCGAGAACCTGGGCCTTGCCCGACCCCGAAACAGATTTGCGTGATTGATAGAGCTGTTGTGGTGAGGGGATAAATCCCCTCACCACAAAAGTGTTCGACTTCAGATGACCAAAAGACAGACAAGAGAGGATTCGATGACTTACACCGCTGCCGAAAACCGCTACGACTCCATCCCTTACCGCCGCGTCGGACGCAGTGGTCTGGTGTTGCCGGCGCTGTCGCTGGGCCTGTGGCACAACTTTGGCGACAGCACGCCGATCGATACCCAGCGCGCCTTGCTGCGTACCGCGTTCGACCTGGGCATCAACCACTTCGATCTGGCCAACAACTATGGCCCGCCGTATGGCAGTGCCGAAATCAATTTCGGTCGACTGCTGCGCGAAGACTTCAAGCAATACCGCGATGAACTGATCATCTCCAGCAAGGCCGGTTGGGACATGTGGCCTGGCCCTTACGGCCAGGGCGGTGGCTCGCGTAAATACGTGCTGGCCAGCCTCGACCAGAGCCTGCAGCGCCTCGGTCTGGACTATGTAGATATCTTTTATTCGCACCGCTTCGACCCGGACACCCCGCTGGAAGAAACCGCCAGCGCCCTCGCCACGGCGGTGCAGCAGGGCAAGGCGCTGTACATCGGCATCTCCTCGTATTCCGGAGTGAAAACCCGTGAGATGGCGGCGCTGCTCAAAGAGTGGAAAGTGCCGCTGCTGATCCATCAACCCGCCTACAACCTGCTCAACCGCTGGGTGGAAAAAGACCTGCTCGACACCACCGATGAACTCGGTACGGGCGTGATCGCGTTCACTCCGCTGGCGCAAGGTCTGCTGACCGACAAATACCTCAATGGCGTACCGGAAGATGCGCGGGTCAATCGCCCGGGCGGCGGATCGTTGCAGGCTTCGCACTTGTCCGAGGCGAACATCGCACACGTTCGTGCCTTGAATGAAATCGCCAAACGTCGCGGCCAGAGCCTGGCGCAACTGGCGCTGGCGTGGACGCTGCGTGATCCACGGGTGACCTCGGCACTGATCGGCGCGAGCCGGCCGGAGCAGATTATCGAGAACGTCGGGGCGTTGAAGAACCTGAGCTTCAGTGCTGAAGAATTGGCGGAGATTGACCGGTTTGCCCAAGAGGGCGGGATCAATCTTTGGGAGAAGCCTTCGACGGCGGAATAAGTAACTGGTGCCGGATTAGTCGGCGCCTGTCCCTCAGCATTCGCGAGCAGGCTCGCTCCCACATTGAAATGCGCATTCCTGTGGGAGCGAGCCTGCTCGCGAAAGGGCCGGTGGATACAATGAAAACCTGGGCACTTAGCGGAAGAAAGGCACATCTCCCAACACCGTCGCCCGCTGCATCACCCGCCGCGCCGGGCGGTAATCATCCACCGCGTAATGCTGTGTCACGCGGTTGTCCCAGAACGCAATATCATCCTTCTGCCAGCGCCAGCGAATGGTGAATTCCGGCCGCGTCGCGTGGGCGAACAGAAACTTCAGAATCGCCTCGCTCTCGGTTTCCGACAGCTCATTGATCTTTGACGTGAAGCCTTCGTTGACGAACAACGAACGCCGTCCGCTTACCGGGTGCGTGCGTATCACCGGATGTGACAACGGTGGATTCTTGCGCCGCGCTTCTTCCCACTGCGCCAGTGCTTCAGGCGTGTTGCCGTAGCGTTCCAGCGGAAACGAGCGGGTGAAATCGTGAGTCGCGGTCAGCCCTTCGAGCAAGCCTTTCATCGCTGCCGACAACGCCTCATACGCAGCAATCCCGCTGGCCCACAGCGTGTCGCCACCAAACTCCGGCAGCAACTTGGCGCTGAGCACCGCGCCCATCGCCGGCGTCGGCAGGAACGTTACGTCGGTGTGCCAGATCGCGTTGTCGCGCACGTCGGTGACGGCGGTGTCGAGAATCAAGACTTCTGGCTGCTCCGGCACGTTCGGGTAGATCGGGTGAATGTGCAGGTCGCCGAAATACGCGGCGAAACGCGCCTGTTGCGGCGGCTCGATCGGTTGGTTGCGGAAGAACAGCACCTGGTATTTGAGCAGCGCCTGCTCGATGGCGTCGCGGTGTTCCAGGCTCAACGGCTGGCTGATGTCGACGCCGCTGATCTGTGCGCCGAGGGCCGAGCTTAAAGGGGTGATGTTCAGGCTGCTCATGGTCTTTCTCTTCAATTCCAGATAAACACCGTGTAGGAGCTGCCGCAGGCTGCGATCTTTTGATGTGTTCTTTTAAAAAGCGGATCAAAAGATCGCAGCCTGCGGCAGCTCCTACAGGGGGGATTCAAAAAATGCTTTAGTGGGCCTGGCCGTGCCACGGCACCAGTTTGCGTTGCAGGGCGCGCAGGCCCATTTCCATGGCGAAGGCGATCAGGGCGATGACCAGAATCCCCAGCACCACCACATCGGTGACCAGGAACTGCGCGGCCGACTGCACCATGAAGCCTAGGCCGCTGGTGGCCGCGATCAGTTCAGCCGCGACCAGCGTCGACCAGCCAACACCCAGACCAATACGCACACCGGTGAGAATGTCCGGCAGCGCGCTCGGCAAAATCACATGACGAATCAACTGTGCGCGGGTGGCGCCCAGCGACTGCGCCGCGCGCAATTTCGCTGGATCAACCGTGCGCACACCGGTCGCCGTGGCGATGGCGATCGGCGCGAAAATCGCCAGATAGATCAGCAGCACTTTCGACAATTCGCCGATGCCGCACCAGATCACGATCAGCGGCAGATAAGCCAACGGTGGAATCGGGCGGTAGAACTCGATCAGCGGATCCAGCACGCCACGGGCGATGCGATTGGCACCGATGGCGATGCCCACCGGCACAGCGGTCAGAATTGCGAAGCCAAGACCCAGACCGATGCGGCTCAGGCTCGCGCCAAGGTGTTGCCACAGGGTCGAATCCATATAGCCCGCCGTCGCCAGCAACCAGCCTTTTTGCAGTACGGCCGACGGCGGCGGCAGGAACAGCGGTTCGATCAAACCGGTGGCGGTCACTGCCCACCAGATCACCAGCAAGGCGAACAAGGTCAGCAGGCTGATCCAGCGCGTGCCGAGACTGCGGCGCACCGGGATCGCTACCGATGGGGTTTTCACGGCCGGGGCGGAAACGTCGTAACTGCTCATGCGCGCTCCTGCCGTTGAACGGCACTGCGTTGCGAGAACACTTTGCTCAGCACGTGTTCGCGGGTTTCGATAAAGCGCGGGTCGGATTTGATCGCCCGTGCGGATTCGCCGGCAGCGTAACGCTGGCCGAAATCCAGATGCAGGCGCTCAACGATCTGCCCCGGATTCGGCGCGAGCAAAATCAGGTCAGTGGCGAGGAACACTGCTTCTTCGATGTCATGGGTAATCAGGAAAACCGGCTTGGCCGTGCGTTGCCAGACTTGCAGCAACAGCTCTTGCATCTGTTCGCGGGTGAACGCGTCGAGGGCGCCGAAGGGTTCGTCCATCAGCAACACGCGCGGGTCAGCAGCGAGGGCGCGGGCGAGGCCGACGCGTTGCTTCTGGCCACCTGAGAGCTGCCAGATACGGCGGCTTTCGAAACCGGAAAGATCGACCAGCGCGAGCATTTCACGGGCGATTTTTTCGCGTTTGTCCTTGGCGACAGCGGCCAGTTCCAGACCGAAAGCGACGTTGGCCAACACGTCCTGCCAGGGCAGCAGGGCATCGTCTTGGAACACCACGCCGCGCTCGGCGCTCGGGCCTTTGACCGGCACTCCGTCGAGGGTGATGCGCCCGGCGCTCGGTTCAACGAAACCGGCAATCAGGTTCAACAGCGAAGTCTTGCCACTGCCGGACGGGCCGAGGGCAACCAGCAATTGCTGAGGCCCCAGGGTCAGAGAAATGTCCGTCAGCACCGGCTCCGGGCTGCCCGGGTACTGTGCGCTGATGCGCTCCAGCTGTAGCAAAGCCATCGCAGTTAACTCCCGATCAGTTGGTGATGTATTTGGCGCTGACGTACGGCGCGTAGTCCGGCAGAACGGCTTCGACCTTGCCTTGCTCCTTGAGGAACGCGGCGGTGTCGGTGATGGCTTTGGTAGTCGGTGCGCCGAGGTCGCTGACCTGATCCGCCGCCAGTGGGTAGACGTTGCCTTGCAGCAGCAGCGGAATGTCACTGGCTTTGGCGCCGGACAGTTTCACCAGTTTGTCGACGTTGCTTTGGTTGGCGAGCCAGGCTTTCGGGTCTTTGCGGTAATCGGCGTAGGCGTCGAGAGTGACCTTGGCGAACGCGGTGACGATTTCCGGGTGCTTCTCGGCGAAGTCCTTGCGCACGATCCAGGCATCGAAGGTCGGCGCACCGAACTTGGCCAGTTCGCCGGAGGTAATCAGCACTTTGCCGTTTTCCTTGGCCACGCCGAGGGCTGGATCCCAGACGTAGGTGGCGTCGATGTCACCGCGTTTCCACGCGGCAATGATCGCTGGCGGTGCGAGGTTGAGCACGGTGACTTTCGACGGGTCGATGTTCCAGTGCTTCAGCGCGGCGAGCAGGCTGTAGTGACCGGTGGACACGAACGGCACGGCGATTTTCTTGCCGATCAGGTCCTGCGGGGTCTTGATGCCGGACCCGTCGCGAGCGACCAGCGCTTCGGCGGCGCCGATCTGGGTGGCAATGAGGAAGGTTTCGACCGGGACTTTGCGGGTAATCGCAGCGGTCAGCGGGCTCGAACCGAGGTAGCCGATCTGTACGTCGCCGGAAGCGATGGCGGCGATGATGTCGGCGCCGTTATCGAATTTGCGCCAGCTGATGTCGGCCTTGGTGGCTTTTTCGTAGGCGCCGTCAGCCTGGGCGACTTTTGCCGGGTCAACGGTGGTCTGGTAAGCGACGGTAAGGTCGGCAGCCTGGGCCAGAAAGCTCGCTGCAGCCAGAGAGGCCACGGCCAGCAGGCGAAGCGGGAAATTCAGTTTCATTGAGAAGCTCCATATCAGGCGACCGAGCGTCGGCGTGAAAGGAGACTAAATGATCTAAGAATCGGAAAATAAATAACTTTTTAGACTTAGCTTATGAGCGGAAAAATCTAAGCCTTAGGGGCAACTGGCGCTTTTGTGGCGAGGGGATTTATCCCCGTTCGGCTGCGCAGCAGCCGTAAGACCTTCCTGTGCGGTGTATCAGATAAATCGCGTATTTGGCTTTTGGGGCTGCTGCGCAGCCCAACGGGGATAAATCCCCTCGCCACAGGAACCTGTCAGCACACAGTTTGTGTTCTGACAGATCAGTTACTGATCGCCAGAATGCTCGCCTGATACGACCCGACAAACACGTCGAAATCGCCAACCTCGTTCTGCTCCAGCTCAGCCTGCGCCGCCAGCGAAGATCGCGCCAGTTCCTCAAACTTCGCCTGTTCATCCGCCGCCAGCGGCTCGCTGCGGAAGAACTCGGCATGCGCCTGACTCTGACGCAACGAGAACTGCGCAAAGCTTTCCTTGTGCTCTGCCATCGCCGCCAACACCTGCGCCGACGGCGTCAGGGACGGATCGCTGACCTTGGCCAGTTGTGCATCCAGCGCCTTGCTGTGCGCATCGCCCCCGTGGCTCTGATCCAGCAGCGCGGCCAGCGGGGCGATCTGCTCCAGCAACTCGGCTGCCCAGGTCTTCATCTCGACCGGTTGACCGTCACGTTGCAATTGCAGGCCCGGACGGCGACCTTCCTTGACCACGCTGAGGAAATTCGATGTGGCGTTGCCGCAACTGGTGTTGGTCAGCAGCGGGCTGTCATTGAGCGCGCAGTACAGCAGGAACGCGTCGAGGAAGCGCGACTCGGTGAGGTCGATACCCATCGGCAGGAACGGGTTGATGTCCAGGCAACGCACTTCGACGTACTGGATGCCACGGGCGACCAGCGCCTGTATCGGCCGCTCGCCGGTGTAGGTCACGCGTTTCGGGCGGATGTTGGAGTAGTACTCGTTTTCGATCTGCAGGATGTTGGTGTTGAGCTGCACCCACTCGCCATCCTTGTGCGTGCCGAGTTCAAC
This sequence comes from Pseudomonas sp. NPDC087598, assembly GCF_044743525.1. Taxonomy (NCBI): domain Bacteria; kingdom Pseudomonadati; phylum Pseudomonadota; class Gammaproteobacteria; order Pseudomonadales; family Pseudomonadaceae; genus Pseudomonas; species Pseudomonas sp. NPDC087598. The sequence goes on from NZ_JBIUWQ010000004.1 coordinate 179,673, forward strand.
GTACGGCGCGTACGGCGTGGCCACGGCTTTGCGCAGGCTGTCGGTGTAGCTCGCCAGATCGTTGTAGCACGGGGTCAGACCGGCCTGGGCATTGCTCTGATAACCGAGGTCGCTCATGCGCAGGCTGGTGGCGTACGGCAGGTACAGGGTGTCCGGATCGAGCTGTTCCAACTGGTGCGAACGGCCGCGCAGGAAGCCGGCGTCCAGCGCCGGCGATGCACCGAACAGGTACATCAGCAGCCAGCTGTAGCGACGGAAATTACGGATCAGCGCGATGTAGGACGACGACTGGAAGTCGCGGTCGGTGCCGACGAAGCCTTCGGCTTCTTTCAGCAGCGGCCAGAGTTTTTCCGGCAGGGAAAAGTTGTAGTGAATCCCGGCGATGCATTGCATGGTCTTGCCGTAACGCAGGGCCAGGCCCTTGCGATAGACGTACTTGAGCTGACCGATGTTGGAGGTGCCGTAATAGGCGATCGGGATATCTTCCTCGGCCGGCAACGGGCACGGCATCGACGGACTCCACAGGTACTCGTTGCCGAGTTTGCTGTAGGCAAAACGGTGGATCTTGTCCAGGCTCGCCAGCGTATCCGCCGGATCGGGCAGGGCAGGCGTGATGAATTCCAGCAGCGACTCGGAGTAGTCGGTGGTGATTTGTTCGTTGGTCAGCGCGGAACCCAGGGCTTCGGGGTGCGGCGTTTGCGCCAGTCGACCTTCGCTGGTCACGCGCAGGCATTCACGTTCGATACCGTGAAGGCACTGTTCGAGCAGAGAGAGGTTGGCGCGCTCGCCGAGCAGAGCCAGGCGGCGGTTGAGAAGTTCGCTCAATTTGGATTCCTTCACGCGTCAGTCGCCCCAATATGGGGGTGGGCAGGACGGTCTACAAGGGTGAAGTTGAAACTGGCGTTTTCGCCTGGTTTTATAGCGGCAGGCCATTTGCCGGTCAGTCAAGAACTGCACAATCCCTGTGGGAGCGAGCCTGCTCGCGAAGGCGGTGTGTCAGCCAACATCTTCATTGCTGATACACCCACTTCGCGAGCAGGCTCGCTCCCACAGGATTCGTTGCGCCGAAATTAACTCAAATTGATGACCAGTAGCTACAGGACAGCGAACGTGCCTTGCGCTTTTGCGACCAGTTTGTCGCCCTGCATCACGTCGGCTTCGACCACCAATGTGCGCCGGCCCGGGTGGATCACCCGTGCCGTGCACAGCACCTCGCCGTCCGAGACGGCGCGGATATAGTTGATCTTGCACTCGATGGTCGCGCTCTGCTGATCGAAGCCATGCACGCTGGAACAGGCCAGCCCCATGGCAATGTCGACCAGACTGAACAGCGCGCCCCCGTGCAATTTGCCGCCGCGGTTGCGCAGTTCCGGTTCCAGCCCCAGGGCGACTTGCGCCACCCCGGTTTCCAGGCTGTGCAGGCGGCAGCCCAACAGCTTGAAAAACGCGCTCTCGACGAGCCCGGCCGGAATTTCCATCAGCGTTTCTTCAACTGCTTGGCGTTGGCGAACAGCGAGGCCATCGCATTGTTCGCCGGTGCGGCAGTGGCGGTTTCCTTGCGTGGCGCGTTGTTCGAAGGCTGGCGCTGCGCCGAGCCCGGACGCGAGCCACGGGCACCGTCGATTTTCTCGCCCGGGGTGTCGCCCATGCGCATCGACAAGCCAACGCGTTTGCGCGGAATGTCGACTTCCATGACCTTCACTTTCACCACGTCACCGGCCTTCACCGCTTCACGCGGATCCTTGATGAACTTCTCCGACAGCGCCGAGATGTGCACCAGACCGTCCTGATGCACGCCGATGTCGACGAATGCACCGAACGCGGTCACGTTGGTGACGACGCCTTCGAGGATCATCCCCAGTTGCAGGTCCTTGAGGTCTTCGACACCTTCCTGGAACTCGGCAGTCTTGAACTCCGGACGCGGGTCGCGGCCCGGTTTTTCCAGCTCCTGGATGATGTCGGTCACGGTCGGCAGACCGAAGGTCTCGTCGGTGAACTTCTTCGGATCCAGACGCTTGAGGAACCCGGCGTCGCCGATCAGCGAGCGGATATCGCGGTCGGTTTCAGCGGCAATACGCTGCACCAGCGGATAGGCTTCCGGGTGAACGGCCGACGAATCCAGCGGGTTGTCGCCGTTCATCACGCGCAAGAAGCCTGCTGCCTGTTCGAAGGTTTTCTCGCCCAGACGCGCGACTTTCTTCAGTGCTGCACGGGTCTTGAACGCGCCGTGTTCATCGCGGTGAGCGACGATGTTTTGCGCCAGGGTCGCGTTGAGGCCGGAGATTCGCGCCAGCAGCGCCACCGAAGCGGTGTTTACATCAACGCCGACGGCGTTCACGCAGTCCTCGACCACAGCATCGAGGCCACGCGCCAGTTTCAGCTGCGAGACGTCGTGCTGATACTGGCCGACACCAATGGATTTCGGATCGATTTTCACCAGCTCAGCCAGTGGATCCTGCAAACGGCGGGCGATGGACACCGCGCCACGGATCGACACGTCCAGATCCGGGAATTCCTTGGCCGCCAGTTCCGACGCCGAGTACACCGATGCACCGGCCTCGGAAACCATGACCTTGGTCATTTTCATCGCTGGATATTTTTTTATCAGCTCGATCGCCAGTTTGTCGGTCTCGCGGCTGGCGGTGCCGTTGCCGATGGCGATCAGGTCAACCGAGTGCTTGGCGCACAGGGCGGCCAGAATGGCGATGGTCTGATCCCACTTGTTGTGCGGCACGTGCGGGTAAACCGTGGCGTGATCCAGCAGTTTGCCGGTGGAGTCGACCACCGCGACCTTGCAACCGGTACGCAGGCCCGGGTCGAGGCCCAGGGTCGCACGCGGGCCGGCCGGCGCGGCCAGCAGCAGGTCGTGCAGGTTGTGGGCGAAGACGTTGATCGCCTCGGTTTCGGCGCCGTCGCGCAGCTCGCCCAGCAGGTCGGTTTCCAGGTGCGTGTAAAGCTTGACCTTCCACGTCCAGCGCACCACTTCGCCGAGCCATTTGTCGGCCGGACGGTTCTGGTTCTGGATATTGAATTGCTGACCAATCATGCCTTCGCACGGGTGCATGGTGCCCGGCAGTTCGTCGCCGACTTTCAGCGCAGAGCTGAGGATGCCCTCGTTACGGCCACGGAAAATCGCCAGCGCACGGTGGGACGGCATGCTTTTCAGCGGTTCGTCGTGTTCGAAGTAGTCGCGGAACTTGGCGCCTTCTTCTTCCTTGCCAGCGATGACGCGGGCACTGAGGGTGGCTTCCTGCTTGAGGTAGTTGCGCAGTTTTTCCAGCAGGCTGGCGTCTTCGGCAAAACGCTCCATCAGGATGTATTTGGCGCCTTCGAGGGCTGCCTTCACATCGGCCACGCCTTTTTCGGCGTCGACGAAACGTGCGGCTGCGGTTTCCGGAGCCAGATTCGGGTCGTTGAACAGGCCGTCGGCCAGGTCGCCGAGGCCGGCTTCCAGGGCGATCTGGCCCTTGGTGCGGCGCTTCTGTTTGTACGGCAGGTACAAGTCTTCGAGGCGAGTCTTGGTGTCAGCGAGTTTGATGTCGCGTTCAAGTTGCGGGGTGAGTTTGCCTTGCTCTTCGATGCTGGCGAGGATGCTGATGCGCCGTTCGTCGAGTTCTCGCAGGTAGCGCAGACGTTCTTCCAGATGACGCAACTGGGTGTCATCGAGGCTGCCGGTGACTTCTTTCCGGTAACGGGCGATGAAGGGAACGGTAGAGCCTTCATCGAGTAGCGCGACGGCCGCTTCGACCTGTTGTGGGCGTACGCCGAGTTCCTCGGCGATGCGGCTGTTGATGCTGTCCATAAAACCACCTGACATATTGTGAAAGCAGGCTCGCAGGCACGGAAATAAAGGCCCGGAGTCTGGTTGAGCGGCTTGAAGATTGCCGCTGCCTGGGTCAAAAGGCAGCCCATTGACCCGTGAAATCGAACAATTACTGCGCCGGGCAGGAAAAAAAGGCCTGCCACCTGCGGTAACGATTCAGACGTTGCCTGGCACAAAACGCCGCGCATTATAACCAGCGTTCTGTCATTCGGGGGCGTTGCAGTCTGTAGGCATAAACCCCGGTTTTCTGGCAGTGAAGGAAAAATCTGCTAACAATGCACACGGTGCGTATAACGGCAGCTACGCCATAATGCGCGCCGAGCTAAAAGGAGCATCCAATGAGCAGCACTGCACAAACTGCTGAAGGCGAAAAAATTCTCATCGTTGACGACGATCCGGGGCTGAGCAGCCTGCTGGAACGTTTTTTCGTCAGCAAGGGCTACCGCGCCCGTACCGTACCGAACACCGAGCAGATGGATCGTCTGCTGTCGCGTGAGGTTTTCAATCTGGTCGTACTCGATCTGATGCTGCCTGGCGAAGACGGTCTGACCGCCTGCCGCCGTTTGCGGGCTGCAAATAACCAGATTCCGATCATCATGCTCACCGCCAAGGGCGATGAGATGAGCCGCATCAAGGGCCTGGAACTGGGTGCCGACGATTATCTGGCCAAGCCGTTCAACCCGGACGAGCTGATGGCCCGGGTCAAAGCGGTACTGCGTCGTCAGGCCGCACCGGTGCCGGGCGCACCGGGCAGCGAAGACGAAAACGTCACCTTCGGTGATTACGTGTTGTCGCTGGCCACTCGTGAACTGAAGCGCGGCGACGAAGTGCACATGCTCACCACCGGTGAGTTTGCGGTACTCAAGGCCTTGGTCATGAACGCGCGTCAGCCATTGACCCGCGACAAACTGATGAACCTGGCCCGTGGCCGTGAGTGGGATGCCCTCGAGCGTTCCATTGACGTACAGATCTCCCGTCTGCGTCGGATGATCGAGCCTGATCCGTCGAAACCGCGCTATATCCAGACTGTCTGGGGCGTGGGCTACGTGTTCGTACCGGATGGCGCCGCCACCAAGTGATCGGCGATTTGTAGGAGCGAGTCTGCTGGGTGCTGGTCGAATGGCCGTGCCCACAGACTCGCAATCCGCAATATGCGAGCATTGCTCGCTCCTGCAAGTGTGTAGCGGTTATTGATGAAGACCCCCGTCTGGTTTCCCCAAAGTTTTTTCTCCCGCACCCTCTGGCTGGTGCTCATCGTCGTGCTGTTTTCCAAGGCGCTGACCCTGGTTTATCTGTTGATGAACGAGGACGTGCTGGTGGATCGTCAATACAGCCACGGCGTTGCCTTGACGTTGCGCGCCTATTGGGCCGCTGACGAAGAAAATCGCGCGAAGATCGCTGATGCCGCGACCCTTATCCGGGTAGTGGGCGCCGGCGTACCGGAAGGCGAACAGCATTGGCCGTACAGCGAAATCTACCAACGACAAATGCAGGCGGAACTCGGTGCGGACACTGAAGTGCGCTTACGCATGCACTCGCCGCCGGCGCTGTGGGTTCGCGCGCCGAGCCTGGGCGATGGCTGGTTGAAAGTCCCGCTGTATCCGCATCCGTTGCGTGGCCAGAAAATCTGGAACGTGCTCGGCTGGTTCCTCGCGATCGGTTTGCTGTCGACCGCCTCGGCGTGGATTTTTGTCAGTCAGCTCAACCAACCCTTGAAGCGTCTGGTCTATGCCGCCCGGCAACTCGGTCAGGGCCGTAGCGTGCGTTTGCCGATCAGCGACACGCCTAGCGAAATGACCGAGGTGTATCGTGCCTTCAACCAGATGGCTGAAGACGTCGAGCAGGCCGGACGGGAACGTGAGCTGATGCTTGCCGGGGTTTCCCACGACTTGCGTACGCCGCTGACCCGCTTGCGGCTGTCGCTGGAGTTGATGGGCGACCGCAACGACCTGACCGACGACATGGTGCGCGACATCGAAGACATGGACGCGATTCTCGACCAGTTCCTCGCGTTCATCCGCGACGGTCGTGATGAGTCGGTGGAAGAGGTCGATCTCAGCGATCTGGTGCGTGAGGTGGCAGCACCGTACAACCAGAACGAAGAGAAAGTGCGCTTGCGCCTTGAACCGATCCAGCCGTTTCCGCTGCGTCGGGTGTCGATGAAACGCCTGTTGAACAACTTGATCGGCAACGCCTTGAACCATGCTGGCAGCAGTGTGGAAGTCGCGGCCTATGTGTCCGGTGATGTCAGCGCACCGTATGTGGTGCTGAGCGTGATGGACCGAGGGGCGGGAATCGATCCGTCCGAGCTTGAGGCGATTTTCAACCCGTTTACCCGAGGGGATCGGGCGCGGGGTGGCAAGGGCACCGGGTTGGGGCTGGCAATCGTCAAGCGGATTGCTTCGATGCATGGCGGCAATGTTGAGTTGCGCAACCGCTCCGGAGGCGGATTGGAAGCGCGGGTGCGGTTGCCGCTTGGGTTGATGCTTCCTCGGGATGCCGTTTAAGCGCTGAATCTTCTGTGGGTCTGACGGCCCTATCGCGAGCAGGCTCACTCCTACAGTTTGACCGAGTTCCTTCAGTTGGAATGCGGTCCACTGTAGGAGTGAGCCTGCTCGCGATGGCGGCCGGTTAGCCGCCACATCTCTTGGGGTTAGCCCTTGCCTTTGGTCCGGGTCATGTTTGGCCCGCCATTTTTTTCAAGGTGCTCGATGATGATCCCCGCCACATTCTTCCCCGTGGTGGTCTCGATCCCTTCCAGACCCGGCGACGAGTTCACCTCCATCACCAGCGGTCCATGATTGGAGCGCAGGATATCCACACCCGCCACCGCCAGGCCCATGACCTTGGCTGCACGCAGCGCGGTCATGCGCTCTTCCGGGGTGATCTTGATCAGGCTGGCGCTGCCGCCGCGATGCAGGTTGGAGCGAAACTCACCTGGTTTGGCCTGACGCTTCATCGCCGCGATCACCTTGTCGCCGACCACAAAGCAGCGGATATCCGCGCCGCCTGCTTCCTTGATGTATTCCTGCACCATGATGTTCTGCTTCAGGCCCATGAACGCCTCGATCACCGACTCGGCGGCGGTCGCGGTTTCGCACAACACCACACCAATGCCTTGAGTGCCTTCCAGTACTTTGATCACCAGTGGCGCGCCGTTGACCATGTCGATCAGGTCGGGGATGTCATCCGGCGAGTGGGCAAACCCGGTCACCGGCAAACCGATGCCGCGACGCGACAGCAGCTGCAGCGAGCGCAACTTGTCCCGCGAACGGGCAATCGCCACTGACTCATTGAGTGGGAACACACCCATCATTTCAAACTGACGCAACACTGCGCAGCCATAGAACGTCACCGACGCACCGATCCGCGGGATCACCGCGTCGAAACCTTCCAGCGGTTTGCCGCGATAGTGAATCTGCGGCTTGTGGCTGGCGATGTTCATGTAGGCGCGCAAGGTATCGATCACTACCATTTCATGCCCGCGCTCGGTGCCGGCTTCGACCAGACGACGGGTGGAATACAGACGCGGATTCCGCGACAGCACAGCGATCTTCATGCAACACCTGTGGAGGAGGTAGATACCGGGAACACCGGCTTGTCTTGTACATATTTGATGCCCGGATTGACCACCAGATGGCCATCGATCAGGGCTTTGGAACCGAGCAGCAGGCGATAGCGCATGGACTTGCGGCAGGCGAGGGTGAACTCGATCGGCCAGACCCGATCACCCAGGGCCAGGGTGGTGCTGATCACATAGCGCTCCTGGGCATGGCCGTTGGAGCTTTTAATGGTTTTGCGCGTCACCAGCGGCGCTTCACAACGCCGGTGACGCAACTGCACCACCGTGCCCAGGTGCGCAGTGAAGCGCACCCACTTCTCGCCATCGCGCTCGAACGGCTCGATGTCGGTGGCATGCAGGCTGGAGGTGCTGGCACCGGTGTCGATTTTCGCCCGCAGGCCCGCGACTCCCAAATCCGGGAGCGCCACCCACTCGCGCAGACCGACAACGGTCAAATGGTCAAATGTCTTCAATAGAAAAAACCAACGATTAACGCGTCCAGGCCTCAGGTGACACCTGGGCCAACGCTTTGAATGCAGGTTTGGCGAACCAGAACCCCTGCATCAGAAATATTCCACAGTCCGCCAGGAAATCCCGTTCACCGGCGCTCTCGATGCCTTCGGCGATGACTGTAACGTCCAACTCCGCACAGATTGTGACAATCCCCCGGACGATCGCCTGACGGACACGGTCGTGATCGACATCGCGGATCAGCGCCATGTCGAGTTTGATCAGGTCCGGTTGGAAATCAGCCAGCAGATTGAGCCCCGAATAACCGGCACCGAAATCATCGATGGCGGTCTTGAAGCCGAATTCGCGGTATTCACGCAGAATATTGGTCAAATGGCGATAGTTATCTACGTGCTCGCTTTCCAGGGTTTCGAAAATCAGTCGGTCGATCGGAAAATTGTGCTTTTTGGCCGCCTCCAGGGTGCTGCGAATGCATAACTCTGGACGATAGACGGCGTTGGGCATGAAGTTGATCGACAAGTGTGTCTGCATATTAAGGTTGGCCGCGCCTTCGATGGCACGGGTCCGGCAGAGTTGGTCGAAACGGTAGCGGTTGTCTTCTGTAACCTGATCTAACACCGTCATTGCGCCTTCACCGGCGAGGCCACGGACCAACGCCTCATTGGCGAAAATCGACTGGTCGCGCAGGTCGACGATAGGTTGGTAGGCGAAATCAAAATCGAAGCCCAGCGGCTCGCTTTGCTGACAACCCTGGCATCCGGCCTTGGGCGAGGTTAATGAAGAGGGGAATTTAGTCACTCGATCACTCCATGCCGCTGAACCGGCGAAGATCACAGTCTATCTGGAGGGCCGAATTCTTGCGCCCGACAGAAACGGTAGTACAGTTCCGACTACTGGCTGAACGAGGAATTCATATGGCGCAAAAACAGGAAGAGGACGACAAGGTCCGTCTCGATAAATGGTTGTGGGCTGCGCGTTTTTATAAAACCCGTGCCTTGGCCAAAGCAGCGATCGAGAGTGGCAAGGTGCATTGTCGTGGTGAGCGCTGCAAACCGGGCAAGGAGCCGCGAATCGGTGATGAGTTCGAGATTCGTACCGGTTTTGAAGTGCGTACGGTGAGGGTTGAAGCCTTGTCGATCGTACGTCGAGGCGCACCCGAGGCGCAGACGTTGTATGCAGAAACCGAGGCAAGCGTTGAAAAACGCGAAGCGGCTGCGGCGATGCGCAAGGCCGGTGCCCTGGGCGTAAGCACCGATGGCAAGCCGAGCAAGAAACAGCGGCGGGATCTGTTTAAATTTCGTGGGAACAGCAACGACGAGTAGGTTGTGCCAAGCACCGATGTGGCGAGGGAGCTTGCTCCCGCTCGGCTGCGCAGCAGTCGTAAATCCATCCAACGCGGTATTTTTGATACACCACGGTGGATGGATTAGGAGTCCTTCGGCCTCCAGCGGGAGCAAGCTCCCTCGCCACAGGATCGATGCAAGGACTCAGTTTGCGGTGCGCACCACACTCATCCGCGAAACAAGCGGCAATTTGCCCAGCAGACTGAAGATCGGCGAAGTCACCTTCAGCCAGAAATTCGCGGCGTGATAAGCAAACGGTGTGTAGTAACCCCAGCCCAACGCCCACACCGCCAGCAACACGCCGCCGATGTAATCGTCCTGACCCCAATGGGCGCCAGCCACCAGTCGCGGCAGCATGAACAGCAGCGCGAGGCCCCAGATCACCAGGAACTGGCCGACCGTACGGCTGAACACGCCCATGAACAGCGCCCAGATCAACAGCACCGAAGCATGGTCACCGGGGAAGCTCTGGCTGGAGCGATCCTTCAGCTCCCAGGTCTTCTCCAGATGTGGGAAGTAGTCGCTGATGTGCACCGCGCCTTCAAGCACCATCGACGGGCTGCTGTGCTGCCAGTCCATGTGGTCGGCGAACTTGGAAAACAGCGTGCGGATCACCACCATCAACAGCAGGATCGAGAAAAATCCGAAAAAGGCGCGACGCACGTCAATCGCCTTGAACACCCAGTCGCCCTTGATCAACAGCGTCAGCAGAATCACGCCAACCACAATGTCGAACGGACGCAGACTTGCAATTGCCCAGATGTGGAGCCATATCGGGTTGCTGGCCAGTGGTGCGTTGAGTGAGCGGAACAGCCACTCGTCGAAAAACACACACAGCGCGTTGCCCGTAGGCCATAACCAGAAAGCCAGCAGCGCCAATGGCACCACGTTGCACAGAACCAGCCGGCCGAGGTTCCACCTGGATTGGAACAAACCCGGATTGTTCATAAAATGCCTCCCATGGCTAAACAGTCGGCACCAAAAAAAGTGCCAAGAAGCGCAAATTTTCATTCTTTGTAACCATTTTGTCACCTCATTCAGATACCCAGACCTATGACCGACCTACCGGATACCGATTACACCCAACGCTTCATCTTTGATGACAGCGACACGCGCGGCGAACTGGTCGCGCTGGAGCGCAGCTACGCCGAAGTCCTCGCCAAGCACCCGTACCCGGAACCGGTCGCGCAGTTGCTCGGCGAATTGATGGCGGCGGCCTCTTTGCTGGTGGGCACCTTGAAGTTCGACGGCTTGTTGATCCTGCAGGCGCGCTCCGAAGGCCCGATCCCGATGCTGATGATCGAGTGCTCCAGCGACCGTGAAATCCGTGGCCTGGCGCGTTATGACGCCGACTTGATCAAAGCGGACGCGACCCTCGGCGACTTGATGCCGAACGGCGTACTGGCCCTCACCGTCGACCCGACTGTCGGCCAGCGCTATCAGGGCATCGTCGATCTTGACGGCGAAACCCTGTCCGAATGCTTCACCAACTATTTCGTCATGTCGCAACAGGTCGGCACCCGCTTCCAGCTATTCGCCGACGGTCGTCGCGCCCGTGGCCTATTGCTGCAGCAACTGCCCGCCGATCGCTTGAAAGACGAAGAAGACCGCGCCGCCAGTTGGCAGCACATCACTGCGCTAGCCAGCACGTTGACTGCCGATGAACTGTTGAGCCTGGACAACGAAACCGTTCTTCATCGTCTCTACCATGAAGAGCAGGTGCGCCTGTTCGACGTGCAGAAACTGCGTTTCCACTGCAGCTGCTCGCGCGAGCGTTCGGGCAATGCACTAGTCAGTCTGGGTCAGGAAGATGCGCAGGCATTGGTGGTGGAAAACGGCGGCCACATCGAGATCGATTGCCAGTTCTGCAACCAGCGTTACCTGTTTGATGCGACCGATGTAGCTCAATTGTTTGCTGGCGCAGGCGTCGACACGCCGTCAGATACCCGGCACTAAAACGGTTCAGCGCAGGTAAATTCACTGCGTAACGACGGAATATCGCCGTTACGACGGGAGGACCCTACTCTTTTTGGGCTTTTCTGGCATAATCCGGCCCACTTTTTTCGCGGTAGTAGTGCACGACTTTCTACTACAAAACGTTTGGAGCACACTCGGCCACTGGCCGACGGGGAACCTCATGACGCAAGCCAATAACGCCGTGTACACCGATCTGAGTGTTGATGATCTGGTAAAAGAAGCCCTGAACCGCGGTGAGGGCGAGCTTGCCGATACCGGCGCTCTGGTTGTTCGCACTGGTCACCGCACCGGTCGTTCGCCTGTTGACCGTTTCATCGTTGAAGAGCCTTCCACCCAGGCCGCTATCGCCTGGGGCCCGATCAACCGCAAGTTCCCGGCCGACAAGTTCGATGCACTGTGGGCTCGCGTAGAAGCTTTCAACAACGCGCAAGAGCACTTTGTGTCCCACGTGCATGTAGGCGCGGCGGAAGATCACTACCTGGCCGTGAAAATGACCACCCAGACTGCCTGGCAGAATCTGTTCGGTCGTTGCCTGTTCATCAACCCGGCGCAGTACAACCCGGCCGGTCGTGAAGAATGGCAGGTCCTCAACGTGGCCAACTTCGAGTGCGTGCCAGAGCGTGACGGCACCAACTCCGATGGTTGCGTGATCCTCAACTTCGCGCAGAAGAAAGTGCTGATCGCCGGCATGCGTTACGCCGGTGAGATGAAGAAAGCCATGTTCTCCGTGCAGAACTTCCTGCTGCCGGCCGCTGACGTGCTGCCAATGCACTGCGCTGCCAACATCGGCGAAGAAGGCGACGTGACCCTGTTCTTCGGTCTGTCGGGCACCGGTAAAACCACGCTGTCGGCCGACGAAAGCCGTTACCTGATCGGTGACGACGAACACGGCTGGGGCGAAGGCGTTGTCTTCAACATCGAAGGCGGCTGCTACGCCAAATGCATCGACTTGTCCGAGAAGAACGAGCCGGTCATCTGGAAAGCCATCAAGCACGGTGCAGTCCTGGAAAACGTCGTCATCGACGACGCCAAGCACGCCGACTATACCGATGTCAGCCTGACCCAGAACAGCCGCGCCGCGTACCCGCTGGAGCACGTTGCCAAGCGTTCCGAGAAGAACCTGGGCGGCGAGCCAAACGCTGTGATCTTCCT